>VGXB01000031.1 GCA_016873515.1 Nitrospira sp. | reverse complement strand
CAAGCCGCAGTTGTAGCATCGCCCCTACTCTCAACGAAAGGACGTGATTGAGAGCAGTACTCACGAGCATTTCGAGAACGTTTTTAGAACAGAAATGTGAGCGTTTTGAGAGGTATTTTGGATATGAGAGTGGGAAGTGAGAGAGGTGAGAAACTTATACAGTTCCCAAAATAATTATACAAGCCTTTTTAAAATACATATTATACTCATTACTTTTCAAAGAGTTACAATGCTCACCAAAAAAGCAATCTGAGCTAGCCCCCCACCTGGCCTGTGGTACTGAGTTCAACAGCTCGTATCCTAACTGGTACATTATACACAACCGATCCGCCTACCGCTACCGCAAGTTGTTACAACTTCGCTGCCGCATTGAGGAACCTTCCCGATCCTCGTAGACTCCTTATCTCTAACGAGCTCTCCGCTGGTTCGATTCGGCACCTCTACCTGGACCTACGAAGGCTGGCAAGGCCAGACCTACAAGAAATCCTACGTCAAGGCAGCATTCGCGTGGGAGTGTTTGGGCGAGTACTGCCAATATCTCTCCAACGGTGAGTCGCTCTTTTGCACGGTGGGAAACGCCTCAACATTCTACCGACCACCGACAGCCGGACAACTACGCCGCTACTTGCAACAAGTCCCTGACACTTTGTGATGTGTTGTACAGTCTAGGAGGACATCACGATTCCTGCCTTTGCGAAACATGTTCGCTACGGGGTTACGGCAGGATAACTGAATCCCCGCTTTCTTGACCCCAACCTGTTCAACAATCTCGTACTGACTCCCTACCGAGAGGCACAATGTTACGCCCCATACCGGCCCTTTCTTGTTCGAATTCCAACAGGATGGCATGCCGCCGTAGAAGTTTTGCGGACGGCTCGATGCCTTTTCAGCCCACTGCCGACGGACTTCCCCTATGCAGTGAAAATCCGAAACCCAGCGTTACTCGACCCTACCTATGGCCAGATCGTAGAGACGCACAGTGTAGCGTATGTCTAAAACTACTGGTCCTAGATACCGCTATTGGCGGAACCGCATCGGCGGATGGAACACTTCACAGCACCGTTCACGGTCTTCCGACTTCTTACCTCCTTACACATGACCTATAAAGCGGTAAAAATACGGGCAGCGCCCTATAACAAGATCGTGGGGGAACTACCGGAAATGAGAAAAGACGCGGTGACCTTGGTGCAGCAAGTCGTGACGGAAAACCGCAAAGCTAATGTGCTGATGAGCAATCGTGCTGAGGGATATGCGCCGTTAACAATTCGAGCATTACCTGCCGCGCTTGGAGCCGTCTAACGAACGATAGAAACTGCTAGAATGGGCTGCAGATGGCCTCGCCATTCGGCTTGGCGCCGTCGATGACGACGCGGCGGCCTTCGACACGGAGGCGGCGTTCGGCGAAGAGTTGCACGGCGCGAGGGAAAATCTTGTGTTCCTGCACAAGGATTCGTGCCGCGAGGGCGTCAGGCGTATCGCCGTCAAGAATCGGGACGGCTGCTTGGAGGATAATCGGTCCTTCGTCCATCCCTTCCGTCACAAAATGCACCGTGCAACCGGCCAGCTTGCAACCCCAGTCGATCGCTTTCTTCTGCACATCTAACCCTGGAAATGACGGTAAGAGGGACGGATGAATATTCATCATCCGATTGACATAGGCATTCACGAGCACGCCGGTCACGATCTTCATGTATCCAGCGAGCAATACCAATTCAACATGACGTTGTTCCAAAATTTCAAGTATGGCTCGGTCATAGGCATCGCGGCTATCAGGCCGTCCGGCGAATGGTTTCGGATCGATGAAGAGATCCAGCAATCCATGCGCACGCGCCCGCTCCAGTGCCGGCGCATCTCGCTTATTACTGATGACAGCAACTATGGTCGCCTGGATCTGGCCCGCCGCGATCGCATCGATGATCGTCTGCAAGTTAGACCCACGGCCTGACGCCAGTACCGCGACACGGAGCGGCGCCGCCCGATCAATCGACATACTCTACCTCGAGCTCTTTTCCCACCGAAGGCACCATCTCCCCGATTAGCCACCCTCGCTCCCCCAACGCGGCGATTTTAACAAGCACGGCGGACACCGAGTCCTGGGGCACCACCAGAATCAATCCGACTCCCATGTTAAATACTCGATACATTTCTTCGCGACTCACACTTCCCAAGCGACTCATCACGCCAAAGATCGGCGGCACCGGCCACATCTTACGGTGGATTTTAGCTCCCACCCCTTCCGGGAATACGCGCGGAAGATTTTCCGTGATTCCTCCGCCTGTAATATGCGCGATCCCCTTGATGGCGCATTCCTGAATGAGTGACAAGATCTGCCTCGCATAAATTCTGGTCGGTGCAAGCAGCACCTCGCCCAACGAACGATCAAGCTCAGGAAGCCGACTCTCCGTCGACAACTTCGCCTGGTCAAACAACACACGGCGAGCTAACGAATAGCCGTTACTGTGCAATCCCGTCGATGCCAGCCCGATGATCGCGTCACCAGCCCTAATGGATTTGCCGTCGATGATTCTTGCCTTCTCAACTACCCCAACCGCAAACCCAGCCAAGTCATACTCGCCCTCTGCATACATCGACGGCATCTCCGCCGTTTCTCCGCCGATCAAAGCACACCCCGCTTGGCGGCAGCCCTCGGCGATGCCTTTTACGACCTCCTGCGCCTTCGCCACGGACAGTTTACCAGTCGAAAAATAGTCGAGAAAAAACAGCGGCTCGGCACCGCTCACGGCGATATCATTGACACACATGGCGACAAGATCGATACCGATTGTGTCATGGCGATTCATCATGAAGGCGATCTTCAGTTTGGTCCCAACCCCGTCCGTACCGGACACCAACACCGGCTCTTTGTACTTATGGGACTGCAGTCCGAACAGCCCGCCGAAGCCACCCAGATCGGTGAGCACTTCTGGACGGAACGTCGAACGGACGAGCGGTTTGATGCGGTCGACAAATTCGTCGCCTGCCTCGATATCCACGCCAGCTTCACGATAGGTTGTCATGGGGGCGTCATCGTAGAGGAGAATTGTAGCTGGGGTCAATGGAATGAAAGGACCATCCAATTTCACTTTTCTCTTGAAATACGTGGTGACGGATTTTTTCTGATTGCGCGCAGCCATCGCGCACATCGTTCACCCTACTGGATTAATTAACTCATCAGAGGTGGGCGGTTGGTGCGCAAAGAAATGGCCCACCGCTCCGTATCATCCCTCCGGCCGCATCTCCACATCCAGCAACTTAATTTTCCGGTGCAAGTGGCTGCGCTCGATCTTCAAATCGTCGGCGGTTCGCGAAATATTCCAATGGTGCTCACGCAATTTTCGGCTGATGTATTCCTTTTCAAACGCATTCCTCGCGTCTCTGAGCGAATCATAGGATTTCGACAAAAGCGGCATCGTAGACTGAAGCCCAACATTAGCCGGCCCTGCTGTGCGGCCTTGCAACGCCATCGCCGCCTGTGAACCATCGATCACCGGATCCGGCACCATGATCATCAATCGTTCGATCAGGTTTCGCAGTTCCCTGATGTTCCCGGGCCATTCATACTGTTGCAACATCGCCATCGCTTCCACCGAGAGCTCCTTCATCCGCAACCCCTGTTCCTGGACATGCAGTTTCATGAAATGCGACACCAACAGTGGAATATCCTCCCGCCGCTCCCTCAACGGCGGAACCGCGATCGGCACGACAATGAGGCGGTAGAACAAGTCTTCACGGAATAGCCCCCTGCCAATTTCTTTTTCCAAGTTTTTGTTCGACGCGGCCAGCACTCGCACGTCCACCTTCATCAATTTGGTCCCACCGACTCGCGTGAACTGTTGTTCCTGTAATGCCCGCAGCACCTTGGCCTGTGTAGTGAGGCTCATATCGCCAATTTCATCGAGAAAGAGAGTGCCCTTGTCCGCTTGCTCAAATTGTCCCCGCTTCATCGTGGTGGCACCGGTAAATGCCCCCTTCTCATGGCCAAACAATTCGCTTTCAATCAGTGTTTCTGGAATCGCGGCGCAATTGACGGCCACAAAGGGATGCTCCGCTCTGGAGCTGTGCATGTGGATGGCGCGAGCCACCAGTTCCTTCCCGGTGCCGCTCTCACCCTCAATCAGCACACGGCTGTTCGTGGGACCGGCCGTCTCGATCAATTGCCGCATCTGCTGCATTGCCGGGGACTGGCCGACGAGCTCAAACTTTTGTTGCACCTTGGTCCGCAGAGTCCGATTCTCCTGCTCCAATCGGTACTGTGCCAAGGCGTGTCTGACCCGAAGCATCACGTTTTCGAGCGACAATGGCTTCTCGATGAAGTCGTAGGCCCCGAACTTGATAGCCTTGACCGCCGTCTCGATCGACCCATGGCCTGACATCATCATAACTTGCATCGTCGGCACAAACTCTTTCACCCGGCGGAGTGTCTCCAAGCCATCCAGCTCCGGCATCCAAATATCCAACATCATCAAATCCGGCGGATCGGTCCCACAAATCTTCAGCGCATCGTGTCCATTGGATACCACCGCCACCTGGTACCCCTCATCTTCCAGAATGCTGCGCAGCGAGGTGCGGATCGCATCCTCATCATCCACAATTAGAATCGATGCTGACATATCTCCCCTCTCCTTACCTCTTGCTTCTTGCTCCTTCGAGCTATATCGGCAAATCGAATGTAAACACCGCACCCTTTGGACGATTATTCCCAGCCTGAATCTGGCCGCCATGGTCAGTAATGATCCGGCGCACAATCGCCAACCCCAATCCAGTACCCGTTTTCTTCCGGGTAAAATATGGAATAAACAACCGTGCTTGATCTTCCGGCGCAATACCAGGGCCTTCGTCCGCTACCGTGACTACTGCTCGCTTTCGCTTCGTGTCATAGTTCATCGTCACCCACAGTCGGCCTTTTTGATTCATGGCCTGAATGGCATTATCGAACAAATTGATGAAAACCTGTTTCAACTGCTCACGATCGAAATTAAGTGGCGGCAGATCCTGATTGAGATCCAGCACGAGCTCGATGTCCTTTTGCGCCGCCTGATACAGCGCAGCCACATCACGCACCACATCGTGAAGTGGCTGGCGCGTCAGCTGAGGAGCGGGTAACCGCGCAAATTTCGCAAACTCATCCAACATGTGTTTAAGACTGCTGACTTCGTCGATAATGATATTCGTGGCCTCATCGAATATCCGGTCAAGATCTGGCGCCTTCTCGAAGAACTTCTTGCGCAGTCGCTGCGCCGATAATTGAATGGGGGTCAGCGGATTTTTGATTTCGTGCGCCACGCGCCTAGCTACCTCCTGCCACGCCGCAACCTTCTGTGCCTTAAGCAACTCTGTCAAGTCCTCAAACACCAGTACAAACCCCAGATCTTTGTTCGCCTCATCCTTCATGCGTGACCCATTCAAGCGGATCGTAATGAGCTTGCCTTGGACTTCCAATTGCCCTTCCAACGCCAGGTCATTACAGCCGTCGGCCAGCATGCGGTCATAGGCCGTTTGGAACAAGTCGAGGCCAAACTTCTTGAACACCTCATTCGCCGCGCGCCCCTGCAACCAATTCTCGGGCAGTCCCAAGATTCGCTCTCCGGACGGATTATAGGTCGAAATCACTCCGCTTCGATCGATCGACAGCAGGCCGGCGGCAATCGTCGCCACAACTGTTTCAATATACGCCCGGCGTCGGTCGAGTTCGACATTGGTCTGTTGCAGCGTAAGATTGGTTTCTTCCAGTTTCGATTTACTTCCCTGCAAATCCTGCGTCATGCGATTGAAGGAGTCGATCAAGGTCCCGATTTCATCGCTTGCCTTCGCATCGACATGTACCATGAGATTCCCCTGCGCAACCGCTTCTGTTGCCTCTGCCAGCCGCCGAATCGGCACCGTAATACCTCGCGCCACATAGAACCCGAACCATGTCGCGCTGAAGAGGATCATCACCGTCACGATAGCGATCACCAAATAGGCGCCGGCTTTGATCGGATTTTTCATCTCCTTGATCTGCGTGTATTCAGTATACTGGCGCGTAATCCCTTCCATCTTGGTCAACAGCGACTCCGAGACATAGGTTTCAACGACCACGACGCCGGCCAGCTCATCAAGTTTCGCGCTGGAGACCACCGGAATGGCGGCCCGTATCAAACGTCCGGACTGCGCTTCCTGGACTGAAGTGAACTCCTGTTTCCCATTGATGACCTGGAGAACGAGCTGGCTAATCGGCAAATCCAGCACACTCGACGGCACTGAAACATCGAGAGCCCTTGTCAATGTTTCCATCTTGTTCGAATAGACCTCGATTCCCGCAACCTCATACTCCATGCGCTTTCGAGCTATCGCGGCAATCAGCAGGTCGCGCTGTTCCGGAATAAGTAGGTCTTCGCGATACAATTCCCGTCCAATCGCCCGCGCGCTGTTGACCGCCAATGCGATATGCCCCGCATGCTGGAGACTCGCCACTTCGAAAGCATCTTTCATCACGTGTTCAATCTGCTCGCTGAACCACACATCGACCGCCTTGTTGAGAAATCCGCTCGCTACAATCGCCAGCAGCACGGTTGGAATCAATGAGAATCCGATGAACGCCGCGATGAGCTTGGTGCGAAATTCCGCCCCAACCAGCCGGTGCCGCCGTTCGAAATAGGCCTTGATCAAGTTGCGTGACAACAGCAGAGTCAGAACGACCAGGCCAATCAAATCGAGATTGACCAGCAGCAGCACCACCGCATAGCTAGTCGTCGGCAGGAACGAAGCCTTCTCGTCCCCGCTCAACACTGCCGTCTGCGAGTAGTACCACGTGAGCGCCAAACAGGGGATTAAGAGAATCAGGACGATCCAGACGGGACGAAGATGGGGCTTCTTCTGCTCGGGCTTATGCTCCCGATCACCTACTGGCAGCCGTGCTTTCGTCCCGCCCGCATCGACTTGGGGAAACTCAACCCTTATAGGAGCCGTGCCCGATCCATAATTGGACTGGCCAGATTCAGGCATACGAGCGGCCTCTCCAGACTCGCGATTCTGCGACGTCACTCCTGCACACTATAACGGAATTACAGGCGGACTCAAAGCCCGCCTGATCATGATCGCCCCTTACTGAAAATAGAACCCTCTGTGGATGGGAGAGGAACAAGACGGCTACTTTGACGAGACGAGCGCGACATACTTCATGCGGAGCGCATAGAGCATGTCGCGCAAGACCGTCTGCTCTTCTGCAGTGAGATTGTCCTTCGTCTTCTCTTCCAAAACAGACAGCAGATCGATGATTTCCTTGGCCTGAGGAAGATTGACCGGTAACGCGGCCTGGCGAGGGTCCAACTGTTCACCCATCAACATCAGGGAAGACGAACCAAGAGAGATAATGAAGGAAGAAAAGGTAACGGAACGTGGATGATCCTCATGGGGTGCTTCGGCCGCTGACGTGGACTGAGACGGCGTCTGTTGTGCCTGAGCAGCCGGTTGTGGCGCGGCATCTGATCCCCCGCTTGTCCGCCGATCCCGAACGACGAACCCCTGTTCCTGCTCCGCCATCAGCCCCTCTCCAAACACTCACCGCACCGTAGCTGGTACCCTACCATAGGACCCATCGCCTCGCAAGCCGCTGCCATTGAAGTCATTCTGCACTTCCATATAACAGTGGCGCATGCACTCCTTATGACAGCGTGCCAATCCACTCCTAAACAATATCCCCTGCCCCCTTCTCCATCCCTCAACGTCTTTTCTCATCACACTCGTTCTCATAATGACCTTCCATGCCGTGTTAGAGGGCTTTTCTTGACAAATTTCTGCTTCTGACACGCAGGTCAACATCACAGCCCAGAACATGTGAAAACGTAATGGGGACATTCTGAATTTCTGCTGATAGCGTGACCCTAATGACACTTTTGTATAGGCTTCTATCCCCCCTCCCTATCCTTCCTTGAAGAAAGGATCAGGCAAAGCGGGATTTCTGAGCTTTCCCGCCGCACCAGCTCCGGTGACCGGGAGACCGGTTGGGTCGAGGAGGCCAATTTGCACCAGCACGTTTGCCTGATCCCACATGATGTGCTCATAGGACACCTTATCACCCTCTATTCCAACGATCACGACGAAGACTACTTCGACACACTTGTTGGTTGGATTGACACCTGGGAGCATCCAATCGATTTTTGTAGTGTGCGTAAAGGAAATGATGAGTTCATCAACAAGCCGCTCGCTGCTGTAGGTCCGTGAGATCAGCTCAAACTTTACGTCGGGCGGGAAAAACTGGCCGATCAACCGTTTTGCGTAGAACGTTCGCACGCTTTCCGGGCCCTGACCTCCCACCATCGTCGGCACATTCACAAGATGTGGATTGGGCGCCATCGTCGCCAATGTCTTGTCAAGATTACCAGCGAGTTCAGCGTCCATATGAGCTTTGAAGATTTTATCGAGCTTCTTTTGCAAATCGAGATTGGCCATAACTGGTCCTCCTTGTTTGGGTTGTTTTACATGAAAGCAAGCTGTCTGTGTAAGCTCCCCTGCCCATGTGACACGATCAAAGGAGAAGTTCCGGCTTCGAGTTGAGCCCGATACGTGGTGGGCGGCACGCCTGTTAACGCGTCATGGGACCGTGCGTTGTTGCCACGCGGCAGCTGGATCTGATTTTCGTGTCTACGGCACAAGCCGCAATTGTGACTGACGCCAACATTATGGCATCGCAGCCTTGATCATTGAAATTCTCTCGGAAGGGAATCGGAAACTGGATAAAACGATCAACCGACAGCGCTACGAGAATTAGGGGATCCCTGAATATTGGATCATCGACCCGTCACTCAATCAGGTAAAAATCTACCGCCTCACCGCCAACCCCTCCGGCAAGCTTCGGTTCCATCCCCCGACACGCAGGACATGTTCACGACACCACTGCTGTCAACCCTGGCCTGCCGCTCGCTGCACTATTCAAGTAAGATAGCTACCTGCCATTGAAGCAGCAGCAGTTCTCGGTATACATTGGCAGCCTGATGTCGGAACGATTCACCAAATTGGTCGAGATCATGGCGATGCTACGCGCCCAGAACGGTTGTCCGTGGGATCGGAAACAAACTCACGACTCGCTGAAACCCTACCTGCTTGAAGAAACCTACGAAGTCTTGGAAACTATTGATCAGGGGGATCAGACCAAACTCCGTGAGGAATTGGGCGACGTACTATTACAAGTTATCTTCCACAGTCAGATCGCCGCCGAGAACGGTACCTTTACCGTGGATGATGTGCTGGACACACTCACAGAGAAACTCATCCGCCGGCATCCCCATGTCTTTGGAACAGACTCGGGGGCCTCGCCCCTTGCAAACAGCGAACAGGTATTGCGGCAGTGGGAGGTGGTCAAACAAACTGAGCGGAACGCAGCCGGGAACACGCAATCGGCGCTAGACGGCGTACCAAAAACTCTACCAGCTTTGTTGCGGGCCTATCAGACACAAGCCAGGGCGGCTCGGGTCGGATTCGACTGGCCGTACAGCGCGGCAGGCCTTGAACAAATCTTCGGAAAAGTCATGGAGGAAGTGGATGAGCTGAAGAAGGCGCTGGCTCAGGCCAGTGTAGAAGGCTCTCCAAAACAACCTGACAAGCAGACGGACATCGAAGCGGAGTTAGGAGATATTCTTTTTTCTCTCGTCAATCTCGCTCGCTTCGTGAAAGTTAATCCGGAAGAGGCACTCCGTCGATCGACTAATCGCTTCATTGAACGGTTTCATCTCGTGGAAGCCCAAGCAACCGAGCAAGGCCGCTCATTGACCGATCTGACGTTGGATGAAATGGATCTCCTCTGGGAAGAAGCAAAGCGGCGCCTGCGACCCGAAACGGCTGCCCCCAAGAAAGATGTATGTTCATGAATGAGGATCAGGGACCGTACCAAGAAGGCAAGCGTGCCGGTCTGCATCCGTTGGTCGTCGTCTTCGGAATCTTGATCGGGCTGTGGTTGTTCGTAGCGCTGCTCGTGCCGAGTTCGCGCAGCAAACAGGCAACTGGCACTGAAGGCCCCAGCGTGTCGGCCATCGAAGATCCGGAAGCGGCACCGGTCATTTTTAAAATACACACGACAATCCTAGAGATGAATACCATCGGACTCGTCGTCCCCCAACAGGCAACGGACAGTCAGATTGTCGCCCTTCTGAAGCGGCTGAAACAGGATCGGCTGGCTGGCACTCTCGGTGAGCAGATCCCCGCCACCACGCCTGGACACAAGCTGGGCGACCATGCGATCGCCGACATTTATATTTTTTCGGACAAACGATTCGCGGAGGCGGACACCCTTCGCACTTTGACCCGTGGCGCGCACGCACCCGGTACGCTCTATCCCGGTGCCATCCCGTTTGAAACTGCCATGGAGGAAGTTCGAGCCCACTACCGCATTGATCTCAATGACACCGGCAGCCCGGATAACGGATCGCTCGGCTTTGCCGATGAATCCGGCGTCCATTCCAAGCACTTTCGCCGGATTTTCTAATCACTTTCCATCGACCAACGACGGCAAAGTTGACACTGCAATCCCAGCGGTTTTTCCCTTACAACAAGATGGTCCTAGAGGAATCCCGACCTACAAGCTATTGGAGCCTGAATACCTCCCCTACAATGACTACATACTGGGCACGCTGTTCAGTTCCCACTCAATCGTTGGAATTTGTAACCTGGGACCCAATTATACACAGGGCTATCCACAGGAATTGTGAGTTACAGAAGTCTAGAAGACATAGACGCTTCCGGATTTAGCATGGGGACAAATCGAGCTCTCTGAAGTAGAAATAGATGGCCGTCTTAAAATGTTCAATATTACGGAAGCCGTGAGTCTAGTGCCTGATCTTCTGGATCTGGCTGTTGAGCCCCTCACCCATCGCATTGGTGACCGAATGGTGGTAATCGGTCAACATGTCCTTGCTATGCCGGCGGATCGTTGCTGCCGCCTTGTACATCGGTTCTAATCGGCAGGGTGTCGCCCAGCAGTACCACCGCTTCCAGAACTTCTGGCCTGACGCCGAATAGATGCGCACCAGAGACATCGCCAAGCTTCTTTGATCGCCCAGTTTGGCTCACCTTGAGCTCCTGGCGTCTCAGTGCGGGGAAGTCCTCCCGCCGTCGCTCCGGCCCATTCTCTTGGTTTTAGAGCCACACGTACTTACCTCCCTTGAGCGTCTCGTCGCCTGACGCCATTAACGCCCGGTGCTCTGACTTACGCATAGTGTCCACCGCTTTGCCAACATGCCCTATAACGTGGACGTGCTTGAAGACGATCGTGTCCTCCGCATCGGGGACCTGCGCCCGCATCGCCTGACTGGACAGCTCCCACATGTCCATCGCCACTGTTTCGATGCCGTCGCGTTGCGCTTGTGTCAGCTTGGCGTAGTATCCATCGAGACTTTTCTGAGTGTGGTCTTCAGTGATAGGTTCCATGGTGCCCTCTTCCAAGTCACAGATCCGTGTCAGGTATTAGTGCCCCTTGGCCGCCTCCTTTTCATCGACACCGATCCGCCGCACCGTTCGCGCCTGTTTTCTGGTTCACCCCCCGCTGCATTACCTCCCAGGCTTCGTCCCAGCTGATCCATACGATTCGCGTGACTCCGCTCACATCGCATTAGTGCACCGCATCGATAGCCAGGCGCTCGAACAGCAGCGTGAATCGCGACCGCGGCGCGGCCCATGGCACCAGGACCTGGACCACGCCATGCTTGCTACAGGGTACAAGGGATAGTCACATGGAGGCCGGTCGGAAACTGGCAGCTATCCAAATACCGCCATATCCGTTCCGCGGTGTCGTAGGATGGGTGCGTTTCGGCGCAGTGTGGGCACAGTCATTTTGCTTCCTCCAAATACTTGCCCCAGACATTTACGCGTTGCTCGTTCAGATCCAGATTTACACGGCTCACGATCCATGGCAACTTCGGCTGAATAGGTACTGATAGCGTGCGGTGTTTTGCATGGTCGGCCTCACCTTGGCGGACCATATGATTATCCCCTCCGTCTATCCACGGAGAACTGGGAAGCACCAAGACATTAGAGGCCAGTGCGTCTTCGAACCTCCTCACGCACGATGTGTTTGTCTGTTTCAAAACATAGGGTGAGCTTGGAAAACAGATGGGCAAAGGCACCGGTATAGGGTTCGATCTTGATATCACGCCGTTCAGCCAACATGCCTTCCGCCTCGGCAATAAACAGCTTCCAATCCGCGATCTTGCGCGACAGGATGTTTCCGATAATCAATTGCTGCCCTGGGGATCCGGCAGCCTGGCCCATCAATTGAATCTTCAGTACATCCAATTCGCTTGGAATCGACACTTTCACGCGAACTCCATGCGGCGTCGCCCACGTTGCGCGTTGAATGGAATAGTCATATGAAAAGATAGGCTCCCGCGGTTCTCGAAACGGCCCACGGGGTTCAGAAATCGTGAGTGTATGGTCCATAGGCCTCGTAATACCCACACTTGCTGACGCGTATACTGCCAGAGTAAACAGCCTCACTATAGGGACCTCCACGTGACGAGAACAAGAGAAAACCACTGCTGGCCAACGGGCTTGGCATACTGCGTGAAAATACAAGAGACATTGCTCATAATATCCTGCTAGAATTGAAGCGAATTCAATAGAGACAAGCCATGGCCACGCCATACTATCCAGGACTTGTACGGATCCCTCCCAGCGACCGTTCAATCCTTAAACGCCGCCTGGCGAAGTGGGCCATCCTCATCCTCTCCATCATAGGCGGCTTCTCGGCACTCGCTATCTGGCTCCCATCATCCGAGCACGCTCTCGATTGTCAGCTCAGTGCTGATGCGGGAGGCGCTTCTTCTCCGAGGCACGATTGTACCCAAACGGCTCAGCCCATAGCCGCTGCTCCATCCCCTCAAACGAAATTGATCGTGAATCAGCGGATCACTAAGGAAATACCCAAACGCGTCGTCCCGGTTCGATCATCTACTGTCACATCAGTCATCGCGATGCCCTCTCCCAAACGTCATATTAGCCAACCTCCAACACAACCCATGGCCAGCCCCACACCGACAACTCCCCCGGTCGATTTCAGCAGCATCGCTTCGAATCCTCTTATGGCATCCTCGCAAGAGGACGTATCCGTTGCGAGCCTGATCGATGCACCACCTGTCACAAGCCACACTCCCGCACACACCAATCTGGATATTCTCTTGGCCGAACAAGGCGACGCCTTTGCCCAATATCGCCTCGGCCGATTTTATGCTCAGCAGAACGGATCGCTCTCGGCAGAATCCCTGAGTTGGTACATGAACGCCTCCGATGGTCTCCAGCGTTTAGCATCGAGTGGCAATGGCAATGCGATGTACATCCTCGGAGTCATGTTCGCCTTTGGACGTGGTGTGGCAGAGAACAAAGACGAGGCCAGAAAGTGGCTGACGCAGGCCGTGGCCTATCAAATCCCGGAAGCCGGTCAGGTCCTCGCAAAGCTAAACGAGGACCATCCTGCCGATCCTAGCTCACCAAGGATTGTCCCAGTTAAGTAGCGTCAACGATAAGTCTTTCGCCGATGAACTCTGCCATTCGTATCAAGACTACAGTGCCGACCCCCTACACACTTAGAGCTATCGAAACCGACACACACGACACAAAGACCTTCCGTTTTGAACTTCCTGCCGACGCCACACTGGACATGTTGCCAGGCGATTTTTTGTACATCCATGTAACGCTCAACGGGAAAACGATTAAACGTGCCTACACTCCGTCCTCATTGCCGGACTCAACCGGCTTCTTCGACCTGACGGTCAAACGCTATGAATCCGGTCTAGTCTCCAAGTATCTCCACAATCAGTGCATCGGGGATACCGTGCTCATGAGTGGACCAAACCCCGGAGGCCATTGGGTGGATGGGATGGCAACCCGCGTGGGATTTGTGGCAGGAGGTACCGGAATCACCCCGATGATTTCCATCATCCGCTGGATTCTCACAAAACGGATCGATGCGGAGCTATTTTTGATTTTTGCCAACAAGACCGAGGCAGACATCATTTTTCGGCAGGAATGGGAGAACGACATTAGAGAATATCGGAACTTTCATTGTCACCACGTTTTGGAACAGCCTCCGGCAGGATGGCCGCACGGAACTGGCCGCGTGACGGCTGACGTACTGCGCACACACCTTCCTCCACCCACTCCCGACACCTGTGTATTCCTCTGCGGCCCTCCACCCATGGTCGATACGCTGGAGACCACGCTGAAAGAACTCGGCTACCCGGAACAAACCATTATCCTTCCTTAACAGGATACTGCGAATCAGCGGGGCGCGCATGGCCCGCTTCGTCCCGCATGTCCGGTCAGGAGGGATGCGTGCCCGACAAGTCTTGTATGATCTTGGCTGCGGCGAGCGCGCCGTCTCGAATACAATCAGGAATGCCGACACCCCGATACCCCGCGCCGGTGAGAACCAATCCTGGATAACAGCTCAGGGTCGCGTCCAGTTGCGTCAGCCGACTCAGGTGGCCCAACGTATATTGAGGCATGGCTTTCCACCAACGGTTCACTTTGACATAATTGGGTTCCGCCTTGATCCCACAGAGCGCCGAGAGCTCGGCCCGAACTGTAGCGACCAACTCGACGTCGTCCAATTGAAGAATGGCTTCCCGTCCAACCCCACCGACGTAACAGCGGATCAGCACTTGTCCGGTGGGGGCCCGATGCGGCCACTTCAGAGACGTCCACGTTGCGGCAATCAAATTACGGCCTGCGATCCGGGGAACGATAAACCCAAATCCTTCGACAGCCCCCGTCACTTGCGCCGCCGGATAAGCCATCGCGATCGTGGCGGTTGAGGCATAGGGAATCATCTCCAAGAGCTCCCCGGCAATCGGTGTCAGCGGCCGTAACAGGTCCGCTGAGACATAGGCCGGCGTCGCCAGCACAAGACTTTCCGTGGAGAGCGATGCGCCGTCTTCGAGAATGAGGTCGTACATCCATCGGCCCAGCTGATACGACCGTACTCGCACCGCTTCGACGCGGCATCCCAATCGACACTTCACCCCTTGTTGCTCCAACCGCGCCTTGAGCACCGTAATCAGATCACTGAGTCCATTTTTGAGACTGACGAACATCGAGCGCGTGGGCCCGTTCGGGGGCCCCGGCGATGCCCGCTTTGTAGTAGCCATCATCCCTCTGATGATGCTGCCATACTGTTGCTCTAGTTCGAAAAACCTGGGGAAGGTAGCCTTGAGACTCATCTGCTCGGCATCGCCGGCATAGATCCCTGCCATTAACGGCTCCAGCACACGCTCGAAGGCTTGCGCACCGAATCGCCGACGAAAGAAAGAGGCCAACGACTCATCGTTATCCGACGGACTGCGTGGGATCAACACGTCCAGCCCCATCCGTGCCAGGCCCGTCCAACTGAGTAATCCGCTACGAAGAAACGACCCCAACTGTTTCGGCACGAAGGACACGAGCCCTTCGGGCAATTCATGGAGCCGCCCACCGTGCAACACAAACGCTTTCTTGCCCGTCTCGTTGGTATTGATAAGCTGATCGGTGAGCCCCAGCTTCGCGCACAGATCAAGGCCGGCGTGTTTTTGGGAGAGAAAGGAATCGGGACCAGCTTCGGTGACGAGATTGCCGATCCGATGCGTGACGATCTTTCCGCCCCACGACGAATCGGATTCGAGCACTGTACACTGGATGGGAAGGCCCTTCGCCGCGGCCTGTTCTTGCACGGCAAAGGCGGTGGCCAGACCGGAAATACCACCGCCGACAATGATGACTGTACGCGGCCGGCTCACGACTGAAGACGGAGAGACGATTCGTGGGTGACCAAGATATCGAGCAGGATGTCGAGCAACGCCGGCTGGTCGTTCAACATGGCCATCCGCTCCAGTTGCATACCTTTACCAGCGGCTAGGGATTTCAATTCAATGTCGATATCGTACAAAGTTTCGACATGATCGCAGATAAACCCGATAGGAGCCACCAAGACCTGCTGACATCCCGCCTGGTGGAGTGTATCGAGCATCGCCTCAATCGTCGGCCCAAGCCACGGCTCACTCGATCGTCCTTGACTCTGATAAGCAAAGGCCGTCGGTTGGCATCCCAAACAGGCCGTCACGGCTTCAACAGTCCCCTTCACCTCCTCTGGATACGGATCGTTCATCGCTACAATCCGCTCCGGCAAACTATGCGCCGTGAACAGCACCGGCACATGCCTGCGCACTTCGATTGGAAATTTCAACAGCGCCTGCTGGATACTGCCGACGATCGCCGCAATCAGTTTGGGATGCCGATTCCACCCGTCGACGTACGTGACCGGCACCGCACTCTGCAAGGACGAGCGCGCGTCTTCGACCTTCTTTCTGTAGGCACCAGTGCTCAGCGACGACTGCTGCGGCGCCATGCAGACACCAATGATATGTTCTGGCTGTTCAGCCAGAAGTTCGGCATAAGTCTCTTTGATGAACGGATGCCAATGCCGCAAACCGACATACACGCGATACTGCCCATCGCTCGATTCGTTCAACCGCTGCTCCAGCTTCCTCGCCACACTCTGTGTGATGCTGACCGCCGGAGATTTCCCGCCCGTGGCCCGATAGCGTTCCCGAATTTCCTCGATGAGAGCTGGTGGCGTAGGGCGCCCCCCTCGCACATCAAGGAGAAACGGCTCGACGTTCTCCAGGCAGTCCGGCCCACCCATAGCCATCAGAAGAACCGCGGTAGGACGCTGTGCCATCGGCATGTCGTTTCTCCTTAGGCGTCAACCGTCAATTGTTGGCCATAGATACGCTTGATGCCTGACGATTGACGCAACACATGGTCTATCGTTGGCTGAGTTTGTGTACCATGTCGATCGTCGCGGCAACATGGTTCTCCGGAGTCGTGGGAAGAATGCCGTGCCCCAGATTGAAGATATGACCTGCGCGGTTTCCGGCGCGCCGCAGAATGTCCTCGACCCGTCGCTCAATTTCGTGGAGCGGCGCGAACAAGACGAGCGGGTCCAGATTGCCCTGCACTGCGCAATCGTGTCCCACCATCGTCCAGGCCTCGTCTAGATGGACTCGCCAATCGATCCCGATGACGTCGCCCCCCGCCTCGCGCATCTGCCGAAGGATAGCCGTTGTGCCGGTGCCAAAATGAATCAGCGGAACGCCTTCCCGTTTAAGTCCTTCAAAAATTAACTGCACATGCGGCATGACGTATTCCGCATAGTCTCCAGCCGAGAGGCACCCGACCCAACTGTCAAACAGCTGAATGGCTTGAGCCCCCGCCTTAATTTGCCGCCGAAGATACCCCGTGATGACCCGGGCAAACTTGTCCATGAGCTTGTGCCACGCTACGGGATCGCCATACATTATTTGCTTCGTATGGAGATAATTGCGGGAGCCTCCACCCTCTATCGCATAACTGGCGAGCGTGAATGGGGCCCCTGCAAACCCGATCAAGGGAACCCGTCCGTTGAGTGCACGTCGAGTCTGCCTAATGGCTTCGGCTACATAGTCGAGCTCATCGCCATCCACAACGTGAAGACGTTCTACCGCTGCACGATCTCGGACGGGATTATGAATCACCGGCCCTTCACCTATGGCGAATTCCAGGTTGAGCCCCATCGGCTCTAACGGCAAGAGAATGTCGGCGAAAATGATGGCAGCATCCACTGGAAATCGGTCGATCGGCTGGAGCGTCACTCGGGCGGCCAATTCCGGCGTCTTACACATTTCAAGAATCGAATGCTTGGCGCGCAGCATCCGATATTCAGCCATGTACCGGCCGGCTTGGCGCATGAACCACACCGGCGTACAATCCACCGGCTCACGCCGGCAGGCTCTAAGAAAACGATCATTCATCGGGGCGCATTGTAGCAGGGTCATGAAAAACTATTCCAGCCTTTTGCACCGGCGCAGGACGTGGACGTCTCAAATGCCGGATGACCGCCGCAGCAAGCTGCGCCTCGCCCAATCCCCCCCCCGTCCCGATCAACCATCCTCACTTGCTGGACTTGTTCCCACCGCCTCGAAGCAGCAAACAAAATAGCCGAACCGAGCTGTTTCGGTACAATTGCTGAGGCGACATGGCTAGACAAAACCGTTTACTTTTGAGTTGTTACCTGTATAATAATGTTTCATTAAGACCGTGAAGCGGCCTCTTCGGCTTCTCTCATTTACATCCGAACACGTGCCGTGAGTGCATTCAGTGTAATCAAGACACTGGTGTCCGGCCTTCAACAGAGCCCGGCACCGATTCCACGATCCGGAGGTTATTGAATGTCCGACACACAAACCGCTACCACGACGCCCACAGGCCGGGATCGTTGGTACTCGTTTCTCCGCTGGTTCGACTCCTGGGCCGGCTTGGAGTCTATGAAGGTGGACGGCCCCCCTAAATTCGATTTCATTCGCAGCATTCCGTTCATCGGGGTCCACCTCATGTGCCTGGGAGTCTTTTGGGTAGGATGGAGTTGGATGGCCGTCGGCGTCGCGGTGGCCTTTTATTTTCTCCGCATGTTTGCGATTACCGGTTGGTATCACCGGTACTTTTCCCATCGCACATTCAAAACCTCCCGCACAGTCCAGTTCGCCTTTGCCGTCCTTGGTGGGATGTGCGCGCAGCGAGGCCCCCTGTGGTGGGCGGGTCACCATCGCCATCACCATATCGCCTCCGATACGCCGGATGACGTGCACTCCCCGCGACAAGGCGGATTTCTCTGGTCGCATATGGGTTGGTTTACGTCGCAAACACACTATGCGCCACGATTCAAATCGATCGCCGATTTTTACAAGTTTCCGGAGCTCCGATTTCTTGACCGGTTCGATATCCTTCTTCCGGTCCTCACCGGATTCGGGATGTTTGGACTGGGCCGCCTCTTGGAAACCTGTGCACCGGACCTCGGGACCAACGGACCCCAAATGCTGATTTGGGGATTCTTCATCTCCACTGTGGCACTGGCCCACGGTACGTTTACCATCAACTCGCTCTCACACGTCTATGGCTCACAGCGTTATCAAACCGGCGACGACAGCCGAAACAACTTGTTTTTGGCTCTCATCACGATGGGCGAAGGCTGGCACAACAATCATCATTATTATCCCGCCTCCACCCGACAGGGGTTCTATTGGTGGGAAATTGATCTGACCTATTACGCTCTCAAGCTGCTGGAACAATTGGGGCTGGTTTGGGATATTCGTAACGTGCCGGTATACGTGAGAGAAGGAAAGACCAAGCAGGAATCAGAACAGGGCGTGCCCAAGCGGCCGATCGAGGGCAAGGTTCCGATGATCGTCGCGGTTCCGGCTGAAGAAATTCCGGCCTAAATCGATCCTCGGCCTGCACTCATACCCACTCAGACTCTTCCGTGCTCCGTGGCTGTTCAACCGCACGGACAGCCACGGACTCTCGAATTCTCTGGCTTTCCCGGTCAATTTCGCTGCGTTCTGACGCGGGCACAATCCAGGCCTCGTGTGGATTGAGTTCAAATCGGTAATGATGATTTCTCACCGAAAACCATTCCACATAAGGGTGCGGCATGAGATTGGGATGAGGATCAAACGAAATAAGATTGACCTTGCCAATCTGGGGATTTTCCATATCTCCGATCATCTGTGCGGCGATCTCCTCGTCCTCGAATTGACTGTTACAGAAACGGATGACCTCGCCGGCGATGTCAGACTTGAAGTTGCCCGTAAGATACACATCGACTGGCCCAATTGCCGCAAACACAACTCGGCCCACAACAGTGTCCTCGACGCGATTATCTAAAAAACCCTCCTGCACCCAGCGGCCGTTTCCAAACTTCTGTGCCATATGACTCCTTCTTGCTTCCCTCAACCTGGTCTTCAGAGTGCTGCGGCGTCCAGTTAGGCTGGCTGCATCCTTCTATCCGGAGGGAGCTGTTTCCGGCTTTCAAATGCTCCGATCACCACAGCCAACAAGATTAACCCGCTTCCTATCCATCCTTGAAAATCCAACGTCTCGCCCAAGAAATACCAGGAAAGCCAGGCGGCATAGACCGGTTCCGACGCGAACACTAGCGCGACTTGCTGCGCGGGAACAAACTGCTGCACCCACATCTGAACGGCAAAAGCACCCGTCGCCAACCCACCAGTAACTCCAAGCCCAATGAGCAGCACCGCGGTGGGGGCAAAGGCCCCATCCGGTGCCTGCTCCCACCAGGTAGCCGGAATAAGGAGCAGTGTCGTTGCCGCCATCTGCCAGATCAAGAGCGACGGCGCGTCAAACGCGCGAGTGAACCGCTCCAGACACACGATATGTCCTGCAAAGGCCCCTGCACACCCCAGTGTCAGGAGATCACCAAGATTGACGCCGGCCGTAGGCTTCACCAGCAGCCAGAGCCCAACCACCGCAATCGCCGTAGCCAGCAACACGCGTCCGTCGAATCGCCTCAGAATCAACGGAACGAAGATGACGTATAATGCTGTCAAGAAGGCGGAATTGGATGCGCCCGTATAACGAAGCCCGACGGTTTGCAACACATAACCAAGAAAGAGAAATACTGTCGTAATCGCGCTGGCCCTCAGCATCGCACGATCACACTGAAGCGCACGCCGCGCCAGGACAAACCAGATTCCCACAAGTACGGCGCCGAGCAAAAACCTCAGCAGCAAAAACGAAAACGGCGAGATCTGCTCCAACGCGGCCTTGGTGGCAGGAAACGTCGCACCCCAAATGAGCGTTGTCAGAAGTAGCGCAAGGCGCGGCATAACTCAATGTTGAATGATGAATTGTGACTGCTGAATGAGATCACCCACTTCAGCATTCATCATTAACCATTCACCATTGCAAAGCCTCAGGGTTTACACAGCGGACATCGCCGCTGAAAATTTGTCCCGGCCTGCTCCATCGCGTGCTCCGCGCGTTCTTTATCGGGATAGTCGAACCAACCCCCTTCCCAAAAGTCGCTGGAAGTGGTGTTGGACGGCACTTCAGAACACCGATCCCGATGCAATGTCACGCGATCGATCGACCGGGCAATATGAACCCAATAGGTCATGCTGACTGATGAGGTCTACGATGTGAGGGGGGCGGAGTCGCTGCGACTCAATCACTCCTTACTTCTCCCCCTCCCCACCTGGCTCATGGAAGGAGTTGCCACTCATCCTTGTCAATATAGACCTTCACGCCTGTTCCCAACTTCTTGACATCGTCTTTTTCAAAGAGCCGCATGTACCGCTCGATTCGATCCTCGTCATCGATTCGCTCTTCTTGCATTATTCCATTATGGCCCTTATACCGTCGAAGCAGCACTGACATCGGATTCCTCCTGTGACGCTGGAAGTGAAAGCACACAACTGTGCTACAATAAACGCAACCGAACGGGCCGGTCAAGGGCAATAAGATGCTCCGGGACGGGCCCCGCACGTCAGACGGCAGGCACAAACATCGGGGCTGCACAACACGAGACTCCAGTATGCCTCTCTACGAATATCGCTGCGAGCCATGCGCCAAACAATTCGAGGTCACGCAACCGGTTCACGCCCGAATCGAAGATACGGAATGCCCTTTTTGTCATGCACGACAGGCCACGCGGCTACTCTCCTCATTTGCCTCCAAGATCGTCGGTGACCATAAACCAGGGTTTGCCGAGATCAAAGCTGGCGCCATGCACAACGAACGAATGGAGCGATTTGCTAAATTGCCCCCGCTGAACCTCAAGCGTAATGCTCCCCCACCAAACGTGTCCTCCGACTCGGACTCTGCCACTCAATTTGAGTCCACCTCTGGATCATCATGATGAGTTGGCTTTGCCGCAGGATGTTTCCCGCATCAACCACTTTGCTCTCACGGATGCCGAACTGGCCGGCTGCAACATGGCAGTGGTTAGCGAGACTGGTGATAACACTCACTCTGGTACTCATGCCGCCGGCCATCACCCCCGCTGAGATAAAAGGCAGTCTGATTATTGCCGGGAATGGGCCTGAACTCCCCACGATTGAAACACTGGCCCGTGCGTTCGAGCGGGCCAACCCACGAGTCTACGTTGACATTCTCTGGGATGAGGATGTCAAGCCGGTGGATTTGGTCCAAACAGGACAAGCCCATCTTGCTGTCGCCGGAGCCGAGGATCCGGCCCTACGGGCGACCCAGATCGGTTGGGACGGCATCGGCATCCTTGTTCACCTGTCCAACTTCACCAAGGACGTGACGAAGCAGCAAGTCGCCGATGTCTTCACCGGGAAGGTGCGAAACTGGTCCGAACTCGGTGGACCCGATACCAAGATTCTGCCGATCGATCGCCCGAGAAACCAGAACGTCCGCGATGCGTTCGAGACGCACCTCGGCATCACCGAAAAACTGACCAGCCAAGCCAAGATCATTGGGCCTGACGATCAAGTCGTCAAAACGGTGGTTGGCACACTCCCCCCGCTTTCAGCGGTGGCCTATATCTCGTTAAGCACCAGCTTATTCGCGGTCTCAAGTGGCGTCGCAGTTCGCTTACTGCCAGTCGATACGGTAGAGCCAGAAATTCCGACGGTCAAGGACGGCCGGTACCCTCTCCGCCGTCCACTCTTGCTGCTCTCGAAGAAGGACTCGTCCCCGCTGGCCGAGGCTTTTGCTGTGTTTGCTCGGTCGGCGCTGGGCCAAACCATCGTCAGCGAGATTTACGTTCCGATGTCCACACAGTAACCCGTGACCCAGGGAGGGCCCATGCGCCTGCGACTGCCGCCGAGTGTGATTATCGCGTGCTTCCTGCTGTTGGTCCTGGCTCAGACGGAGGCCAAAGCTGACAATGAAGGGGCGATTGTCGAAGGGGCTGGCTTTACGCTCTACGGCGTGGAATCGATCCAGGGCTCGGACGAGGCCACGATCGAAAAAGATCCAGTTTGCGACCGCAGCAAGCAGCCGAAGATCGTGAAGGTTGAGCCGGACGAGGCCAAACCAGGGCAGATGATCACGATCACGGGTGAACACTTCGGCACAAAAGAGTGTTTTCACGGCGTCGCCTTCAGCGCGGCCGGACCGGCGAAAATTGCCTATACGTTTATGAATGAGACGACAATCCGCGCGACAGTTCCCGATGTGCGCCCCGGCATGTCGTTCATCGATATTATTGCCGGTGGCGGTAACGCCAGATCGAAGGCCTTTCTGATTCAGCCTTGGTAATGGACCGCCGGCGCAAAGGGCCTATTCCAACCCTCTCTCCAATACTTTGTCGGTGTAATCTCAATCCAGCCGCATTGAGGCGAGGGCCTCACCAAGAATCTCTCCCTCTCAGAGTGCCAAATTGTCAGCGACCAGTGGATCACGCGAGGAACCTTGCTGACGCTCACGGTGGCCCTTCTCGATGAACTGCCGACTTTGGTGCTAAAATCAGCGCATGTGGTGTGGGTCTCCGGCTCTCAATTTCCTATTCGATTCATGGACCTAAGCCGAGAACAGCGGAAATGACAGTAAGCCTTTACTTGGAAAAGTATCTCACGCGACAACATGAGCGACCACCGCACCAGATTCCAGCTGGTCTAGCTCCCCTACTCACCCCTGACACGAGCTTCCTGTTCGTCCTCCACTAAACAAGTGCCCAATCCCCATCCAGGCTGAAAAAACCTTGCTGCTCTGACACGCTGCTCGACAATGAATTTCCCATCGTGTATTTTACTCGCCAGGTGAAGCAGCATCTTCATGCGGAGACTGTATTCCAATGCCTATCCTCTGGAAAACACGACATGCGGTGATCATCCTCATACTCTCAAGCGTAATCATGGCCTTGCCGGCTGCGGCCAATCGCCCGATCACGGAACGGCTGCCCTTGACAATGAGTGGAGCCGGTTGCGACAACAAGGAAACGGAGATGACTGCGGTCTTGCAGGCGATTCCGGGCGTGATCGGTGTGTACTTTCACCGGATCCCCGATCATGTGCTTGTGGATATCACCTCCGGCGCCGTGAAGCCGGCAGATGTGATCAACCGCGTCAATGAGGCGGCATCCTCATGGCACTGCAAGGTCGAATCCATCGAGGGATGTATTTCAGCCACTGTGCCAACAGTTTCAGCCATCCCGCAGCAACACGAGTAACAATACCAAACGCTGAGCTTATGGCGCATAACTTATCACTACTGGTGCAGAAAAACTCGGCGCATATTGTTGATTTTCCTGGCCATACGCTATTCGCCATATGCGAGACGCTCTGTTCTTTGTAGAAATAGCGCCAAACCCTCAGAACATCGAGAGTCAAATTCGCGCCGTACATCGGGGCCAAATC
>VGXB01000030.1 GCA_016873515.1 Nitrospira sp. | reverse complement strand
CAGGAAGCGGCACACGGAGGAACAGATCATTGCGGTGCTCAAGGATACGCAGGCGGGCATTGGAGTCCAAGAGCTTTGTCGCAAGCACGGCATCTCGGATGCCACGTTTTATAAGTGACGGACAAAATATGCTGGACTCGAAGTCAGTGACGTGAAGAAGCTCCGCCCGCTGGAAGATGAAAATCGGCGGTTAAAACAGATGGTCGCGAAGCACGCCTGAACATTCAGGCACTGAAAGCGGTCACCGCAAAAAACTGGTAGTGCTCAAGGCGAAACGAACGGCCACGCAATGGATGATCGAGCGCTTTGGGCTCAGTCAGCGACGGGGCTGTCGGGTGCTTGAGTTGGATCAGAACACGTTGCGATATCGCAGTTAGCCTCAGAACGATATGGCGCTGCGGAGATGGATTCGGGAGATTGCCGAGCACAAGTGGCGCTATGGGTGTCCTCGGATTTATGTGCGGTTGCGATGCGAGGGCTGGCGCGTGAACCATAAGAAGGTCGAACGGCTCTATTATCGTGACGCAGGGCTGTCGTTACGGCGATGACGACGCAAGAAGGTCGCGGCGGTGTCCCGCGTGGCCCTGCCCACGCCCATGCACCCAGGCCGCTGTTATGCTCTCGACTTTGTCCATGATCGGCTCGTGAGCGGCCGGCGATTCAAGTGTTTGACAATGATCGATCGGTGTTCGAAAGAGGTACCGGTAATTGCGGTGGAGGTCTCGATTGGCGGCGCCCGGGTGTGCCGGATTCTGGACCAGGTGTTCGCCATACGACCGTTGCTAGAGACTTTGCTGCTGGACAACAAGCCCGAATTCGCTAGGACAGCCTTGGATGCGTAAGCCCCCCCAACATGGAGTGCACCTCCATTTCATTCAGCCAGGGAAGCTGGTGCAGAACGCCTTCATTGACAGCTGCAACAGCAAGTTTCGGGATGAATGATTGAACGAGCACTAGTTTCTGACGTTACAGGAAGCGCAGCTCGTGATTGAAGCCTGGCAACGAGAGTACAATGAGGAGCGGACACACAGCTCTATTGGGAATGTGACGCCTCTAAAGTTTATCCGCAACTATCAAACCGGGGCCCAACTGACACAGGAGTACACTTCCTCAGCTGTGGGGCAATAAATGGGGGAAGGTCATCAACACCTCGCATTCCGATCCTAACACTCCATCGTCTTCTAATGAAACCGTAGCCTCACATGTTCCAGAATCTTCTGCTCAGTCTCAGAGACTGGGCTTGCACCTGTCTATATGGTTGCGTGAGGAGATAACACCCTCGTCCTAACCGGTCTCACGCATACATGCCAATCCCTTGTACCTACCCTAGAGGCTGAGGTATGATCATGCCTCGTCGGCGGTGATCCCACCTCACGACGTTGTCCGCCATAACTGCGGACCTGATCCCCATCCAAGCAATCTGACGTGGAGAGGTGGCCGAGTGGTCGAAGGCAGCGGTTTGCTAAACCGCCGTAGGGACAAAATCTCTACCGAGGGTTCAAATCCCTCCCTCTCCGCCACAATAGTTCAAGCGAGACATGATTTCGCGTGATCTATTGTGACGAGATCTCGCAGTTCGCCCTGCCAACTGGCGGATTCGCTTGTTTCATTTGAGCTCAGGGTTTCTCCATTGGGTTTCTTATATGTCACTCAGGTGACAAACCCACGCACTTGACCATAGGTCAGCAGCAGAAGATTTCTCTTGTGGGATTTGCCTATGTATCGTATCGTATACATATCATGTACGGTCCCACATTCGTGCTTCTGCACGCGGATAATAACGCTTTCGCCTTGCCAATTTTTAAGATTTTAAGAAAGGACCTTTGATGCGCACATTCATCTGCAGTGTAGGAGCCTTGCTCATCCTGATCGCTTCGCCCGCAGTGGCAGCCTCACAAGAATCTGGAACAGAAGAGCAGAAGACCCTGTATGCGCTCGGCCTTGCTATCAGCCAATCCCTAGCCACGTTTTTCCTGACTGAAACAGAACTGGACATGGTGAAAGTTGGTATGACTGATGGCGTCCTCAAACGGACTCCAAAAGCTGATCTCCAGACCTATGGCCCGAAAATTCAGCAGCTTCAGCAGACCCGATTAACCGCTTTCGCCGAAGGCGAGAAAAAAGCCGGCGCCGCATTTCTGGCCAAGGCCGCATCCGAAAAAGGTGCGATCAAGACGGAGTCGGGCCTTATCATCACCTCCATCAAGTCTGGTACAGGATCAACACCTAACGCCACCGACACGGTGAAAGTGCATTACCATGGAACGTTAATCGATGGAACGGTCTTTGACAGTTCAGTCAAGCGCGGTGAGCCTGCGACCTTCCCGCTTGGGAATGTCATCAAGTGTTGGACCGAAGGTGTCCAGCAGATTAAGGTAGGTGGCAAAAGTCGGTTAGTATGTCCATCGAACCTTGCATACGGTGATGCAAGCCCACCAGGTTCCTTCATCAAGCCTGGCTCCACACTGGTATTCGAAGTCGAGCTCCTGGAGATCGTAGCCAAGTAGATGGTCATCTGTAGCGCCCCCTCGAGCAAGGGGGCGGGCCACCACCTCAGCTTGCCAACTTGAACCAACCGCCTATACCGTCTCCAGTCGATCACTTACGATCTCGTCCCGCCCGCACCCGCTGGTTGATTCTTGGCCTTCTCTTTGCCATCAGTGTCGTCACCTACATCGATCGTGTGAACATTTCGGTCACCGCTCGCCAGATGATGCCGGCGCTTGGCCTCACCGATCAGCAGATGGGGTTCATCTTTTCCTCTTTCGTCATCGGGTATGCCTTATTTCAAATCCCTGGCGGGTGGCTGAGTGACCAATGGGGTGCGCGAATCGTACTGACCATCGGCCTACTCTGGTGGTCCTGCTTCACAGCGCTTACAGCTATAGCGGCGACATCTCCACTCGTTGGTCTCGTGGGTATTGTCGGTGCGCTAGCACTCACTCGTCTTTTCCTTGGCATCGGTGAAGCAGTGGCACTTCCGACTTTTAATCGCGCCGTCACGGACTGGCTCCCCGCCCATGAACGGGGGTTGGGTATCGGGATTGCCATCGGAGGGATCGGCGTTGGTTCGGCCATCACCCCACCCATCACGGCTTGGATCATGGTGAACTACGGTTGGCAGAGCGCCTTTTATCTTGCGACCACCCTTGGGCTAGGATTGGCCCTAGTTTGGTGGTTATTCGCTCGAGATCGTCCTTCCGATCACCCATGGGAATGCATTCACAGCCATACCGACGCTTCTGAACACACTTCAGCTGTATCCCCTGCAATCCCATGGGCCGCTTTACGCAGTACACCGACCGTCTGGTGGCTCGTACTGAGTTATGCCTGCCTCGGCTACGTTGCCTACATCTATATGTCCTGGTTTTATCTGTATCTCGTGAATGTCCGTGGCTTTAACATCTTGCGTGGCGGGATGTTTGCTGCTGCGCCGTTTCTCGCCATCTTTATTACCTGTCCACTTGGAGGATGGTCCACAGACCGCCTGGCACTCAAGTTTGGGCTGACACGGGGGCGCCGGTATATCGGTCTGGCTGGTATGGTCCTCGCCGCGGTATTTATCACACTCGGCGCAGTGATAGAATCGCCCTATCTTGCCATCGTCAGCCTCTCACTTGGTGCAGGCTGGCTCTATTTCTCCGTAGGAGCCTACTGGGCCTCCGCTAGCGATCTGTCACAGACCCATGTCGGCAGTCTTTCTGGGCTCATGAACATGGGCGCAAATCTCGGAGGAACCTTCTCTCCCATCATTACTCCCTGGCTCGCCGACCAGTGGGGTTGGCCGGTATCTCTGGCAACCGCAGCATTAATTGCCTTCATCGGCGGCATCCTATGGCTCAAGATCGATCCAGATCGAGGCCTTGCTCTCAAGGATTGAGCAGCGAGGACTGGGTGGCCAGTCAGAACAGATCTCACCCCTCACTACTAACAAGGAACTTGGCTTGCCTCGCCTGAGGCTTCGTTGCTAGAGTACCCGACATGGCTACCCTGTTTCAGAAGAAGGACCCTCGCGCCACGATCGTCACAAAGTTCGGCAGTATCGCCATCCGCTTCTACCCCGACGAGGCGCCTCGCCACGTGGAGAACTTCGTCAATCTTGCCAAGATGGGATTTTTCGACGGCACGACCTTCCATCGCATCATCCCGGGCTTCCTGATTCAAGGTGGCGATCCCCTAAGCAAGAACCCCGATCGCTCGCTTCATGGCACGGGAGGTCCTGGCTATTTTCTTCCCCCTGAACCGAACGATCGCCCACACAAACGCGGCGCTATATCCATGGCCAAGATGCCGCGCGAGAGCAACAGCACCCGCGACTTTAACGACAATGGGTCACAGTTTTTTATCTGCGTCGGTGAGAACAGTGGGTTAGATCGCCGGTATACCGTGTTCGGAGAAGTCTTCCGTGGGATCGACGTCATCGACAAGATCGTTGCCACCGCGCGAGATCAAGCGGACAATCCACTGGAGCCGATCACCATGACGATGACGGTGAAAGAGTAACCATCCCACTCGAGTGAACTCTGTCTGCGCATGACCGGCTTCGCCCTATGATCAAGACGTGAATCAGAGAGACGTGGCACAGCGCCGCAAACGATCCATAATGGCACGCCCCAGCCCAGTTTCCACACAGGGCTCGGAATAAATTTGGTCAAGTTCTGATGCATCCAGTCTCCGTAGCGCCGCGAACAGATGCTGTGCGGCTTCCCGAAGATCCCCGGATGGCGACAGCACTTCGACGGCGTGAAACCGTCCGGTCAGATCAAGTGGCTCCACCATAGCCAACAATCCTCTGCGCTCACCGCCTCGGAAGATGGGCCAAGCTCCTGGCGCTGACAGAATCGTGACCGGTGTGCGCGTGGCATAGTGACGTGCCGATTGTCCGGGGGCGTGCATGGCCTCAACCGATGATACCACTCGGCCCACTGGACCGATGAGCGATTGAATCGTTTCCAGAGAAAGACCTCCTGGCCTCAACAACTGAGGCTTGGCTCCCGTCAACGACACGATCGTCGATTCCACTCCAATCGGACAGGGCCCTCCATCGAGAATCAGGTCTATCCTGTCATCCAGGCCATCCAATACGTGCTGCGTGGTCGTCGGACTCACATAACCGAATGGATTTGCGCTGGGAGCGGCAATCGGTGTGCCAGACTCTCGAATTAACGCTTGCGCAACAGGGTGGTCCGGAATTCGGACCGCCACCGTCGGTAGCCCAGCAGTGACGAGATCAGGCACACCGGGCTGTTTTGGCAAGATCAATGTCAGCGGGCCTGGCCAGAATGCGTCCATGAGCACAGTCGCCGACGACGGGATGTTCTTCGCCACGGTCTCGACCATCAATTGATCAGTCAGATGAACAATCAGAGGATCAAAGACTGGACGCTGTTTGGCTTCAAACACCTTCGCCGCTGCGTCAGGATTCAACGCATCGCAACCGAGTCCATACACGGTCTCTGTAGGGAAGGCCACGAGCCCACCACTTCGAATAATCTCCGCCGCCAGACGAATTGATTCTGGACGGTTTCCCGGTAGCACCTTACTTCCCACGCGTCTCTCTCTTAATGGAGTTACTAGTACGCAGCCGGCTTCGAAAACGTCCGGTTCGAAACCAAATCCAACACATGGAGACCGTCAAAATAGGCTTCGGATGCCCCCAACGTAATCAGGCCAACCTGCCCCTCCTGCGGCAACACCACGTCCTCCACCGCCGCAACTTGAACGCCATCCACGTACACGCCCAGACGGCCCTTGTCGAGATGGAGAAAGTTGATTCGCTGTACGCGGATCGTATGCCAGGCCCCTACCACCAGCCGTGCAGTCACCTGCCCCAGTATCGTCGATGTCCCGTTCACGACTTGCCTCGTGGTCACCACACCGGTTGACGTCTGCAAGGTCACTGAATAGTAATTGTCCGCATCCCGCACCGCCAACGCGACACCGCTCTCACCGGTGTCACTATCACGCGACGTCTTAATCTGCACCGTCACATCGGGATAGGTCGTCCGAGCGGATTCAGCAACCATCAGACGCATACATGCCGGCTTCGCACAGGCCGCTGAACGAACGACCTGTTGCTTGCTATGTGTCGATTCCGTATCAGCCACCACTTCCCATCCGTCCGCACCCTCATCCGGACGATTAAGACTACTGAATCCGGAAGGTACGGAACCTGGGCGATCTTGGTCAAAATTCCATTGCCACACAATATTTTGCTTGGGAGGCATAGCATGAATGGCGACGTCCAGTACTTCTGGAGAGCGCGGCGAGCTCGGCAATACGATGGCTGCAGCGTCCGGTGATAGCGCTTTGACCAAATCATTCGCCAGTAACTGCTCCAGCAAGCCCTTCACGCCGGAGATGGCATCCAGATTCTGCTTGACCAGTCGCAAGCTGTCATGAAACCGTTCTCGATCACGCGGGACTCGAAGAGACTCCACGGCCACTTGGACATAATTGGCATACAGCCGGTCAGATGGCTGCTGGAGTAACTGAACGGCTTCTTCGACTTCGTGGCTGGCCTGCTGAAGCCAAGGATGATCATACCGCCGCTCCCAGGATACCCATTGCAGACGATCCCAGGCCAGCTCCGTCAACACCCGCCCATACTCGACGGTCCCAAGCGCTACGTCTTTCAGCAGTCGTTCATGAATAACCACCGCTTCTGTCGGGTCATTGTTCCATCGCATCAGAGTGCCCAACCGCCGCCGCTGCTGCGAGGATGCTCGTACTTGCTGTCCAATGACGTCATAGGAGGCCATCGCTTGATATAGGGCATCTGCCGCCGATTCATGTTCTTCCGACACAGCTGTCATTTCCTGCCGCCAGGTCTGCGCTTGAATACTCCAATAGAGCTCACATATCCGTTCAAGCGCCGCCGCATCATCCGCAGCTAAGCGACCTTTTACCTTCCCCTGATTGAGAAACGCCTGATAGGCATCATCACCACGAAGCGCATGGCTTTCGGCATGCTTGGGATCCAGCAAGAGCAGCCTGGTCAGCACTGGGTTTCGCTCAGCTGGAGAGAGATGCATCGCCCGTTCCAGTGTCTCACGCACCAGCGCTTCTGCCTCCGATCGCTCCCACCATCGCGCAGAACCGGGGACGAGTTCGCCTTTTAATAATCGGTGCGCGGGATCAGGCTGATCGAACCGCCGCCCGGCTTCCGGTCGAAGACCATAGTAGGTCGTCGGAATACGAGGTGTGCCCGGCAGCGCCTCGTTCAACACCGCCTGGTCCACGGGTAATCCATACGGCTTCAGACCAGTCACAAGAATAAACCGGGCGACCACTTCCCGAACTGGACCGAAGCGGTGCTGGGCACCGTTGATCCACCAAATCTCCTCAGGTCGAAGCGCCAGCGGTGCCGTCAAGGGATCGGAATACACAATCTTCACATCAACCGCCTGTCCCCTGACGGTCACCGGATCAGGTCCTTTCAATCCGACAAGGGCTATCGACTGTATCGGGCTCACACGAATGGGGGTGATCGCAGGCACAGGTCCGCCATCAAGCCGGACAACGGACGGTGAGAGAAACACCGCCGGCGGATATTCCTTCCAGTTTTCGGTGACGCGATGACGGTCATGGAGCAACCCGAATCCCACGCCTCGGCCTATCGCACTGAAAATACCAGACTCCGCCTGCTGCGCGACCATATCTCGATGCACTGTGATGGTATCGTCCCAACATTGACGAACAGCTTCGGATGACAGCCGTTGCAGCCGTTTCTCTGAAGCCCGGGATTGTTCGCGGCTCACACAACCCAGATCCGCCATGGCCCAGGTCTCGGCATGTTCGTTTGCCAAGGCGACCGCATACTGCACGACGAATCGAGAGGCTTCCCCCTCCTGCCCCTTGTGAAGCTGACCAGCTTGTCCTACTGACGGAATCACCATCCCAACGAGAAGGAATATCCAAACCATCAGCCGTAACTGCGTCATGTGTGCTCCATCACGATATTGCATTTCCTGCGAAGTGGGCCTTTAGAAGAAGGCCATGCTGGCGTAGGTGGCGGTGGAGTTATATTGGTCCGTAATGCTACGGTCATAGCGAAGCACTTGCCCCTTCGTAGCTTGGATCACCCGCAGCAGACTATACATGGGAGAGAACCCAGAGATCCGCCGCTGGTCCTGCTCTTTTTGGATATACTGAGCAAACCCCTCGGGGTTTAGCTCTTCGACCTGCTTGAGCATCTCCAGATCCCGCTGCATGGAGCGATGGAAGGAGAAATCCGTCGGTGGCGCACTACCCCCATAGCGAAGGCCCAAATGCGCCAACTCTCCTGCCCCGATGACGCATACAGCCGTCCCCGCCTCAGCGAGCACATCGCACAGGGTGTTCAACAGCCGATCGACCTCCGTTCGAACGGACACATCCGTCAGGCTCATCGCTGAAAAGGACGACAGGATCGGGACAATGCGAAAGGGTTTCCCAACCACCGTTTGCAGGAACGGGAGCTGAAACTCGAGCGCATGCTCAGACTGGTGAGCGATATCTTCCTCAAAATATTCCGGCACCGCCGCGTTCAGACGACTCAGCAGGGCCTGATCCACAGGCACTACCCCAAGTGGAGTCTCAAAATCCTTGTCGGTCACGGCGAAACAGCGTTCGAGCCCGGCATGCGCCGTACCGATAAGTACATACACATCCGGTTGCTGACTTTCTTGAAGTTCTTTGTAGGCCCAGGCATAGACCGGCCCAGCCTGTTTCAGATCATAGGTTGGAACCACCAATCCTTTGATTGGCTTCCCCTGGTTCTCGGATGGCTTGAAATCCGGCCCCTCGCTAGAGGTGAAGAACCCATCGATCTGTTTTCGCAACTTGGCCCCATCGGCCTCATAGCTCCGTCCAGCAAACAGCGCCGGACGAGCCCGCTGTTGTCGATACCTGGCCCGGGCCTCCTGCCGTGCTGTCTCGGTCTTCGGTCCTTCAAGAAACAGCTTCTGCTCCAAGTCGCTGATCAGCTGCTCCACTTTGCTCGGGAGGAGAAACTCGCCGAACCGTTTCAAATACAGGGCGCCGATGTCGTGAATGGAATGGTCGCCATCAAAGTGCTGGACGATAAAAAAGAAATTCAGCGGCAGGACCAATTTGTCTGGACTCAGCCCGCTCGGGTCCCAAAGCACCATTAACTGATCCTCCCCCTGTTTAATGGGAGAGAACTGGAGATTCCTCAAAACGGGATACTGCGCTGGATCTTTAACCGCCACCGCTGTCATAGCATCGCCATTCTAGGGGACGAACCCGATCGGCTGCAACTAGCAGAATAGGTTCCTCGTGTTCATGTGGCGTGTCTCGCTGATGTGGTTCAACTATTAGCCCCGACGAACCACGCAAACCAGATACATTGCAAAACCTTAGACGGGATGTACGTAATAGGGTGGTGGCCATACGTGGAAACATTTGTATGATCGCCCCAGGATAGTCTGCTATGCGAATGACACTGGGCGGCGGATCTGGAATCAGACCTTCAAATTTTTTGCCGACTATTGGGGCTTTGAGCCTCGCGTGTGTCGACCGTATCGGGCCCAGACCAAGGCAAGGTTGAATCAGCCGTGAAATATCTGAAGCGGAACTTCCTGCCGGGGCGAGTGTTTGTCGGTGTGGTGAACTTCTAGACGCAACTCGACGAATGGACCGCGACCATTACCGACCGACGTGTCCATGGCACGATCCATGAGGAGCCCCTTGCGCGATTTGCACGAGAACACGACCACTTCGTGCCCCTTGTGGCGCAGCGCAGCTTCCCGCGGGAGGTCCGGCTGTCAAGGATTGTCGCCGAAGACTACTTAGTCAGTTCGGCGACGAACCGCTACTCCGTGCCCGTCCATCTCATCGGGGAACGGGTCGAGGTGCAGCGATGCGGGAAGACGGTCCACATTTTCTACCGCAATCAGGAGATCGCGACACACTCGATGCTCTCCGGCACCCATCAATTCAGGATTCTGCTCGAGCACAGCCCGGGAGCCATCGCCAGGACGACTCGCCAACGCCGCTCGACGGTCAGTGGCGCGAGCGCCGTGACGCGGATGCTCCCGGAGGTCGAAATCTGTGATCTGGCGTGCTACAAAGCGATGTGCGACACACCAGTCATACAGTTGACGGCAGGCCCTACTCAGGGGGGCTAATGTCGCGCTTCTCCATCGTGGAGAGGTGACGATCACGAAGGAATCAGCAAGAGGCTGTTCGTCTCTCCATAAGCCTCACCCTTCTTGTGGCGGCTCCGACCTCGTGCGCCGACCAAGCACGATCAGTAGCCCGATGGTCATCACCAGCAACCAGAGGGTTGGGCGGCCATAGGACGCATCGGAAAACTCAATCAAGTCGGTCAGACGGCCGATCAACAACGACATGCGAGCCATCACGGTGTAGCCGAATGCGGCACCAAAAGCGATCATCAGAAAGAAGACGCCCGTGCGGGCGACGGCTTTCCCCGGCCCCCTATGCTCGACGGAAAAGAAAAAGTAAAACAATACAGAACACACACCCACGAGAATGATGATCGCATTCACCCCACTCGCAGGGCTCAGAAGATTCCACGTAAACGACACCCCTTCCCCAGGCATCAGGGTCAACAACGGACGAATCGTATCTTCGATTTGTTTTAGGATGAAGGATGAAATCGTCCGCGGGATTGCCAACCCCGACCCCACCCCCACGATGAAGGCAAAGGCATAACGTGACAGCCACGAGGCTTTGGGCACGTACCGGGTCAGCATTAAGAGGCCAATGAAGACCGGGATCAGCAGCATCCATTCCTGATTCTCGACGATTGGTTTCCAAATAAGGTGGACAATGACCGTGTCATACGTCTTGACGATCGTATAGCCAACCGACACGCCAACGTAGAGATGCTCAGCCACCTTAAAGACTGGGTTGTCTTTGTAGAGGAATGAAAAGATGAAGAGCGTCAAGCCCGTCGCCACCCACGCACCAATGATCGACTCAAACGGCATGGGACTTCTCAACCTCGCCCTTGCTGTGCCCGAGACGCAAAATAGAAGACATTACACATGATGACCAAGAGCACGATTGCGGCATGGGTTGCCGACTGCGCATCCATGCCGGCGACCGCGGTTCCCTTACGGTCGATAAGACTTTCGTACTCCGCCGCCCCTCGCAGGCCGCCAATAAGCCCGTTAATCTGCCCACTCCGCAACAAGGGGTAGAGCCCCGGCGCCATGACTCCTGTACAGCCGCCACCCATTTCAAATCGGTACTTGTCCTTGCCGAACACATACCAGGCCTCGACGCCAGGATTACCAGCGCCCAAACCGACTAGATACGTGATGTCTTTCAAACTGTGCACACCGTCCAACACTGGAAGCCCTTTTGTCGGCTTACCGCCATAATCGCTGGGAAAGGCCTTGTAGAGATCCTGTCCCAGATTAATGATAACAGCTGTATTCCCAGGGCTCCAACCGAGAAAGACATAGTCCTTTCCATTTTCCTTCTCCATCTCACGAGCCACCTGCGTGATGATCTGGTCAGCCAACCCAGTGCCTGTGACCCACAGCGTCATAGCAACAACGCGAAGATTTTTCTTGAACGCATGCCGGAGCAGCGCGATTGCTTGCGGATGCAGTTCAGGCTTCGAAGCCGGATCGAAGTCGAATGAGAGAAACACAACGGATCGTTCCGGCAACGACTCAATGTGATCGTAAACCCCGCGCACTTCCGGTGAAATCTTGATCGGCAGTCCGACAGGATAGAGCAGCGGCAATAACGTACACAGACCGATCACCAGGAAAATAATTCGTCGGTCAATTTTCAGCATGCGCTCTGCGAAAGTCATAGCCCGTCACTCCGTAAGGCGTCAGTCATGAGGCGTTAGGCGAAGGCCTCACCAATTGATCTTTCCTCTGTGACCACGTCCCCCTCACGCTTCACGCCTCACCCCTCACGCTATTCTTTCCCCCCTCCCAGATACGACCGTTCAACACCGAAAATGATTTTGAACGACAACGCGACTGCGCCGAGGCTTACCCCGATCAAGATTGCCCGGCGTACAGACGCATTCAGCACGTTGAGAATCCATTGGGACACATCCCCGCTCAGAGGAAGAATGTACTCGCCAAGAGGGACCCGCCCCATCATGACGATGACCGCCGCAGCCAATAGGACCGCTGCCTCCCGGCTCCTTGCCCGAAACGATCGATAGGCCGCCGATGCAATGAAGAATGCCAAGATGGCGAACATCGTCCCTTGCAACGGCACCATCATGTAGCTGTAGGCCCAGCCGAAGGCGGTCATCACTCCGTCGATGCTTTCTTTTCCATTGGCCCACAGCCCCACGGCGATTGTGCCGAGCATGCCGGCATAGAGCACGCCACTATAGCCCCACCCCGCCTCTTGCCGGCGAATCTTGACGGCATGCACATGAAACAAACTGGTGACACCCAGCACCAAGGCAAACCCGCCGATGATCTGGAGCCATTTCGTGACAGAGGTCAACAGTTCCTCAGAAACCGGATGAGGTACATAATACTGCGTAGCCATCGTCAGCCCTGTGACGAGCGTAATGAAGAGCGGCAGCTGGCGACGAAGAAGAATCATTTCACATCCCTCAAGAGATCGAGAATCCAATGCGGCCACTGTACATCGAGCGCGACACCAGCCGTCGCCAACACCGTGCCCACGCCCAGCGCAGCCAAAATCAGAGCCTTGCCGATATCCTGTCCACGCAGGGTGCCAATCTGCACCGGTTCTCGAGAGAGATAGGCGCTCGCAGCATACAGCTCCTCACCGATCAGAGTGTAATCGCAGGTCGTCACAAAAAACGGCAATTGGTGATCAGAGTCTGTCCCGGCGATCTGGATCGCGCCAGTACTTGCCCCGGTCTCGGTTAACAAGAGCGACTCGGCAAAGTATGAGCCCATGAAGAAATTCGCTGCCGGCTTCTTTCTGAGCATGATGCCGTCGACCGCCGCCGTATAACTGAATTGATCCGTGGTGATGAAGAAGTTCGCGTCTTCCTTGAACAGGTCAGGTTTTCCCGCCTCCAGGTAGGCTTGCTTGGTAATTTCCTGGCACACGGCCATGGTAATCGGCTCACGGTGGGGCACCAACAACTCTGTTTCATACAACGCGACCCGCTTGGCCACACGTCCCAAAATCACCGCCGCCGCAATGGTCGAGGGATCGTTCATGTCATGGGCACCCGTCAGGTAGAGAATTGGCTTACCTAATTCTGTGGACCGCCCGATCGCCTCATCCACAGCATCCAGACCGGGGATACGGCGCAGAAACATTTCTCGCTTCTTCGCAAGGCCGATGGCAAAAAATACAATCCCGCCGAATCCCACGCCCAAGAGAAGATTATTGAGCTGATTCCAATTAAACCAGTTTGGCTCCGGCACGGCTCGAGCCACAGGTGAAACACTCCACTGTTCACCCGCGAGAACTGCCACTGCGACCGCATAGGTATTCCCGCTTTTAAGCTCGACCGCTTTCCCGTTGTTGATCGTGGCATGGTGCTGATCAGGCCCAGCCGGTCTTGTCCACCACGGCCGTTTGGAGTCTTGAACATAATGGGTATTCGACGAAAACTCATCGACGACCTTGAAGTGTGACGGATCACCGTCCTTCGATCCTTCGCCTAACAGAACTTGATAGCGAACTTCCTTCGAGTCATAGGATGCAGGTGGCCATACGAGCGTCAGACTGCCTCCTCCGTCACTGGGCGTATCGAATACGATCACCTCTTGCGGCGCCAGAAACGTCGTTTGCGCCGACACCGTGGCAACAGACCTAACCAGCGCCACGACCAGGATAGCTCCTCTTACCCCTAACCCCTTACGCCTCACGTGACTTACCCTCCCTCAATCACTTCGATGTTCGCTCGCGGAATCACCGCACGCGACCCATCGGGAAACCGGACTTCCAGGGCTCGCACGTCGCTTTCAGTAGGAATTCTGATGAGTTCAGACGGCAATTCAGCCACTTCCCCAATCTTCCCGAAAAACGGATCATGAATGATGCGCACCGAATCGCCTATTTGAATGTCTCCCCGTTCAGAACAGGCGGTGGCAAGCCCCGCAGCCTGTTCCGCCTTCTGCGGAATGATAATCTCCGGCCGAATCACGCCGGCTCGAATCTGCGTGGCGCCTGAAATTGACGCGTTGGCACCGGCATGGCGAGACAGTACGGCAAAGGTTTTCTGGGCCATCGGAATAGTCCCGAACCCTTCAGTGAGGACCAATGTGAACCCCACCTGCTCGGTGCCAGTGATCGCCACGCCAAGATCGTACCCCAACAATGCCCGCAGATCCTTGTCATGGATCCCACCAACGATCAGGCCTGCCACGCCCAATTCTTTCGCCTTTGCCATCGTGTCAGCCGGAAGAAACGATCCACCCACGACAAGCTTCCCCTTCATTTCAGGTCTGAGACGATCCGGCGTCAGCGGTTCCTCGGGAGAGGCGACAGCCATGGCCACTTCGCCATAGGTTTCACCGCCGATCCCAAAAATCCCTTGCACCAAGCTGCAGGCACATTTGATGGTGACACCCTGATGGGGATGGATCTCCACAACCGTCCCATCCACATATCCCAACAACTCGATCACGCGCGGAGGTTCCCGAAGCAGAATTTGCCCTGTGACTGTTGAAATGGATTCGATTATTCCAGTAAGAGGTGAACGGATTTCCGTTTTGAGCCACTTGAAGAGCGGCTTGTTCTCCGCCAATACGTCATCCTTCTGGATAGAGTCGCCGTCCTTCTTGATCAGATATTCCTTGATTTCTTCCGGAGCGACACCCAACTGATTTGCAAGATTCAGCGGATAGACTTTCCCTGGGAGCTCAGCACGGGCAACTGGCTGATTGGATACGACTCGATCCCCTGCCTGCACTAATACTGTTCCTGGCAGCGGCAACTGCCGACGGCGCTTAATCTCGATGTGATCGGTAACGGTGAGACCTGGTGTGTAACTATGAGCCATATATCAAGTTTTGAATTTTGAGTGTTGCGTGTTGGGTTAAATAACTGAACACTCACAACCAAAAACTAACCACTCGCTGTCGGGTAAAGCCCGACTGCAGAAAACCATTTCGTAAGCAGGGCAACCCGCGCCTGTTGATCAGTGGGCAGTTGCAATGGACGTCCTCGTCCATCGAGCATCAAACCGACCGCCCCGCCGTACACCTCCCGTGTGATGGGCTCGCCAGGACCGGCTCCGAGATTCACGGCTTTGGCCGGCTTCATCGTGATTACTGCCTTTTGATCTAACTCCAGCGGATAAAGCGTGAGATCGCCGAATCGCAATCGGTCTTTGACCATCTTGCCGTCAGGAAATGTGACCTCGTACTCGACACAACGTTCTCCCTCTTTCCCCTGCCCAATTGGCGCGACACAGGTTCCGAGATAGACCATGCAGTCGCGGACAAACACGTCCGTCGCCGCCTTCTCATCGATCGTCGACAGCACACCCAGATGCGGCATCATGAAAATGCTATCCACAGAAATCCTGGTTACCCCCAACGGCTCATAGGCATCCACCATCATGAGCATCGACTGCACTCGACGCGGTGCATGGGAGAGAATGCCACCGCTCCCGACGATCAGGTCCAGCTTCAGCATATCGATCAGTGACAGACCCGATGCCTGTTGCTCAAAGACGTCGGAAATCGTCCGTTCCTGCTGCACACCCTTAAGACCAGTGGCAAGCGATTTATGATGAATCAACGCCAACCGCAGCGCTTCACGAGAAATTGCTTGCTCGATCTGCAATTCATCGAGCGTCTGTGGGATCGTCGTGGGCCGCACCATCTTATTTTTGATGCGGTTCCGGAGCATCTGCTCATCGATGGTAAACGGTACCCAGCGCAGGATGTTGGCCAAACCCGCTTCGGCCAGTACGTTGGAAATGCTGTACGACATGCCCAGATTGGCGCTCACTGTCCGATTGAAAACACCATCGAACACTGAAAAGACATCCGTTGTCGCTCCACCGATGTCCACGCCGATGAGATTCAAGTGCTCACGTTTGGCAATCGTCTCCATAATCACACCGACTGCCGCCGGTGTCGGCATGATTGGGGCTCCGGCCATGTCGATCAACTTCTTGTAGCCAGGTGCCTGCTGCATGACATGCTCGAGAAACAGATCGTGGATCTTCTGGCGAGCCGGCGCGAGATTTTCCCGTTCCAAAACCGGACGAATATTATCCGTCACTTCCAGCGCCGATTTCTCGCCGAGAATTTTCCTCACCGGTCCCTGCGCCTCTTTATTGCCGGCATAGATCAACGGGAGTTTATAGGTGGCCCCAAATCGTGGCCGTGGCTCTGCCGCTGCGATAAATTCAGCCATTTCGACCACATGAGTCACCGCTCCTCCGTCCGTCCCACCAGACATCAAGATCATGTCGGGCCGCATGGTTCGGATACGCTCGATTTTTTCATGAGGGAGGCGGCCATCGTTCGAGGCCAATACATCGATGACAATCGCCCCAGCCCCCAACGCCGCGCGCTGTGCGCTCTCTCCAGTCATATTCTGGACCACACCCGTGACCATCATCTGCAAGCCACCACCCGCGCTGCTGGTGGAAATATACATGTCGACGCCAATTTTGGCGTCTTGGTATGGCGTGATAATACGATCGCCCTCAAGAATTTTCCAACCTGATAACTCCTCGATCTCAGCAATGGCGTTCAGCACGCCGCGCGTCACATCTTCAAACGGCGCCTCCACCGTGGTCGGAGCCTCGCCCCGATAGGTCTGGCGATATTCATTGCCAACCTTTTCAATCAGAATGGCCTTGGTCGTCGTACTGCCACAATCGGTGGCGACGATGACGGTAAGCGGTCGGTCGATCTTTGGGGAACTCGAGCCGGTAGCGATCATTGAGCCGAAGTCCTCTTCATTGTGGACTTCGTTTCAATGATGGAGATCAACTGAGCAATTGTGTCGCGACGTTCGAGCAGTCGTGCGGTTTGCTCTAATTCCGTGACATCCAAAGCAAATTCAAGAATGGGCATCAAGAAATGCACCGCCTGGCTGCCCAGGAAATTCATGGGACCGAGGGATTCGAGAAAGACCGTGGCCGGAGCCGACATCCCTCTCTTTACCACGGCATCGGCGATACGTTCCAGAAGGACAAGATCGTCCATCGCGAGAGGTCGTGATGCTGGCTGGGTCGCAAAGGCATGACGAAGGCTAGCGCGAATTTCAGCCAGCTTTCCTGCTACGCGTTCTTTGGAGAGTAATCGCATAAGTGCTGGCTGGACAAGGAAAACATTGAACGAGTCGCATTATATGAATGGGCCAAAAGAGAGTCAACGAAAACGGCTCAGAACGCCTCTGGCTCACCATAGAAGCTCTGGTTGGGTCCAGCTTCCCAAGTATCTATGCCTGAGCGATGCGATATTTCCGTCACCGCTCGCTCTAATCCAACTTGCCTTGCAAGATGCCTTCTAGTTCTCGCAGCCATCTCTATTCACATATGGGGGGTTAGGCGATGCGGTTCATTAAAGTCCAGAAGGAAGAGCGCAGAAGGGAAGTCGCGATCAATCTTGATCTTGTGCGGGAAGCGCACTTCGGTGGCGGCCTCCTGCATCTCTACTTCGAACGGAGTTCCTCCTCCCAGAATGACATGACGTTTACTGGTGAGAACACCCCAAAGATCTGGGCCTCAATGGGCTGAGGGATCTACTCCTCCTCTACTTCTTCGCCTTGCCCTTGCCAATGAGGGTATGTAAGGATGACGTGCGCTGTTCGACCACGATACAGCGCTCATGCGTGGATGAAGGAGGTGTCCTATGCCCACTAAAGTTGAGATCGGCCCGATCGTGAAAGTCACGAAGACTGACGAGGAATGGAAAAAACTCTTGCCGCTTACCGCCTATCGTGTCCTTCGACATGAAGATACCGAACGGCCATTTGTAAACCCCTTGCACGAGAACCACGCCGAAGGCATCTACTACTGTGCCGGGTGCGATCTGCCGTTGTTCTCCTCTGAGCACAAGTACGATAGTCACACCGGCTGGCCCAGTTTCTGGCAGCCGGTCGATCCCAAGGTGGTGGAAATCCGGACGGACTTCAAACTGTTTGTGCCGCGCACGGAAGTCCATTGTGCCCGCTGCGAAGGCCACCAAGGGCATGTCTTCAAGGACGGCCCCAAGCCGACCGGACTCCGCTACTGCATCAACGGAGTAGCATTGAAGTTCGTCGCATCCTGAGATCGAGATGAAGTGATGGAGCAGCCTCCTGTTCGTATCGGGTTTGTTGGTGTGGGCCGTATGGGCGCTAACATGGCCCGGCGCCTCACGGATTGCGGCTACAGAATCACCGCGATTCAGGACTGCCATCGCTCGAGCGCAGAAGCACTCGCGATTGAATTGGGTTGCGAGGAGGCGGGATCCCCAGCACGTGTCGCGGAGATTGCCGATGTAGTGATCACGGTTGTATCGGATGACGCGGCGATGCGCGAGATTTATGCCGACTCCCACCCATTAAGCCTCTTCTCTCATGCCAAAAACAGGCTCTTTATCAATTGCGCAACCATCACGCCCGCGATCCATGTGGAGATCGAGCAAGCGGTGGAACGGCACGGTGGCGTCAGTCTTGAAGCTTGCATGGCCAGCAGCATCACACAGGCACGGCAAGGGACACTGTACCTGATGTGTGGAGGAAAACCGGCGGTGTTTGAACGGGCCAGACCGATCCTTAGCGCTATGAGTGTGAACCTGCGTTACGTAGGGAAGGCAGGAGACGCTGCGAAGATCAAAGCGCTGGTGAATATGGTCATGAACAGCAACACCGCGGCCCTGGCCGAAGGACTGGGATTAGGCGAGGCACTGGGGATTGATCTCACAATGCTCCGTGAAGTCTTTAGTCAAACGGGCGCAGCTTCACGAGTGCTAGAGACCGATGGAGAAGATATGCAGCAGCGGAATCATGACTGCTATTTCTCCGTTGGCCACGCGGCCAAGGACTCTGCCATTGCGCTGGACTTGGCATGCCAATCCTCACTTGCACTCCCAATTGCCGAGGCCACACTCACCCAATACCGTCGTTTGATCAAAGCAGGAAAAGGTGAACTGGACAAGTCGGCAGTGGCGGAACTGACGTTCAGGGGGCGATTCACATAGCTAATCACCAGCTAAGCGAAAAACCGCCGGACCCGCTCTTCCGACACACAGCCGACCAAGAGATCCCCCTCCGGTGAGACAATCAGTGGAACGCCCGCCTGACCCGTCCTCTGCCAGGCCTCTTCCCATTCATAAGCAACTTGCGAATTGTTTTCATCATGATCGTTGGACAGCACACATCCATCAGCCAGTAGATCCAAGACAGTAGGGTCGGAGATATCTTTCCCCTCACACCAGAATGCTCGGTAGGTATTTCTGACAAAGTCCAAGCCCCGCGAGTGTTCCTCACGCAGTACGCCTATAGCCCGTTCGATAGCAGGCCTGGTATTCGGCTTCCCAGGCGGCAACTGGATCGGTAATCCCGGCGCCAGCCGCTGCACCATGCTTACTTCATGTCGCAGTTCCGCTCCTAGTGCGCCATTCCACGGTTTCATGGGTTTGGGCAAGTGGGGCGCGTGCTGCACCCCTTGCCAGACACAGCGGTCGATGACGTTCAAGTCGTGCAACCGCTCATGTAATGCGTAGCAGAATGGGCAATTAAAATCACTGTAGAGAAGAAACGTTGCGTTCCTAGCGCTCATGCCGCCACTCTATCTAAACTTCTTTGGAGAATCCACCGCAAATGGGATACCTGCTGATCGTCCCCACTCAATTGTGGTGGTTGCTGTTCATCCCCTGCGACTGCTGTCAGGCAGTGCCTGCTACACTCAAGTTAGCCTAGATTCATAGAGGAGGTGCAGTATAATCTCCACCATCTACATCGCCTCGTCAGGCATCAGCCCCTTTGGTAAGCAACTTGACGTCTCGGCGGACAATGTCGCCACCATGAATACCGACGGCTTTAAACGCTTTCAGATAGAATTCGCTGAAGTCCTGGCCAGCAGAGTTCTGCCCGTGGCTCAAAAAGATAATTCGGCCGACCCTGTGGTTCTCAAAGACACAGCGCAGGGTCCTCAACAGGTTGAGCTTTCGAACGTGGATCTGGGTCAAGAAGCCGTGAGTCAGATCATTGGCTCAACGCGGATTCTAAGCCAATCTACACACGTTGAAGACGACGGATGCCCTACTGGGCAGCATTCTGGACACGAAGTAATAATCTCTGGGATGAATCGTGCGCACTACTACTGAAACTGCTTGGCCAATTCTCCAGGTTTGAACACGCCTCGTTCGGTAATGATACGCGTGATTAGCTCTGCCGGGGTGACGTCGAAAGCCGGGTTGTAGACTACCACTCCATCAGGAGCGACAGGATGGCTCCCATAAATCGTCGTGACTTCCGCAGGGTTCCGTTGTTCGATCGGGATATCCGCCCCCGATGCGGTCCTCAGGTCAATGGTTGAATATGGCGCAGTCACATAAAACGGAATATTGTGGGCTTTTGCTAAGACGGCGACCGAATAGGTTCCAATCTTATTGGCCACATCCCCATTCGCCGCAATACGATCGGCTCCAACGATGCAGAGATGGATTTTCCCTTGCTGCATGAGCGCCCCGGCCATATTATCGGTAATCAAGGTAACAGGGATGTGGTCCTGCATCAGTTCCCAAGCAGTCAGACGCGCCCCTTGTAAGACCGGCCTGGTTTCATCGGCAATCACGTGGATCTTTTTCCCTTGCTCCCATGCCGCACGAATAACACCCAACGCTGTTCCATAACCAGCCGTAGCCAACGACCCCGCGTTACAGTGCGTCAAGACCGACTGTCCATCCTCAAGAAGCCAAGCACCATTTCTTCCTATCTTTCGGCATAATGCCAAATCTTCTTCAAGTATCTGTTGAGATTCAATTACGAGGGCTTGCTTGATTGACGGAATCGGTTGTCCCTTCAAAGATTCCAGTTTTCGTTTCATTCGCTCGATCGCCCAGAAGAGATTGACGGCAGTCGGCCTGGTCTCGGCCAGTTCATCGCCGATCGCACAGACGGACCGAGCGAAGATCTCATAAGCGGTTGCTTCGACTGCTTGCGCACCGAGGGCGATTCCCATTGCCGCCGTCACACCAATGGCTGGAGCTCCACGAACTTTCAGCTGGCGGATCGCGTCTGCCACGTCCTGATACGTTCGACAGGCAAGAAATTCTACAGCACCGGGAAGCCGGCTTTGATCTAGCAGCCAAATTTCTGCGTTTTTCCATTCAACGGTCGGTACCATGGGGAGATCTTCTAGCGTGAACGAGCGAGGAGTGCAAGCATTTCGTGAGGCGACTGTGCTTACCCCGCTTTGCATTACAGGTCAGGCGAAGCGGGCGAGAAACAGCGCCCACGCACAGTGCCAATTCTTCTGTTTGCCACACCAAGGCGGTGCAAACGATCGACAGGCTGCAGGAGGAGATCCCCCCATGCGGGTTACGGTAATATCTGACGATAAGAGCTGTCCCCTCACCAAGATAGCTCCGTCTCGGTCCGTTCGAAGAACTGTTGCGCGCTCCTCTTCATATGCATGAAGTCCAGCCGGTATTGGGTGCCCATAGGCAGTGCCTCGGCCGACGGAGAGCACCGCGTATTGCGGAAAGTTGACGCTGAAACAGATTCGTCCATTCGGATGAGGATAATTTGACAACCTGAGCCATGCCGGACAGGAGATACGATACGTCTCGTAACCTGTCAGTATGAACCGCGAATTGGTTCTACAAATTCTCGCTGTGGATGTGATACTGGCGGGACGACACTCCAGTGTTGTATATGAAGACAGCATGCGCCCCAATAGCCAATAGGAGGAGCGAGAATACTTAGCCAAGATGAGTCCGTACAACGGCTGCAAGCCGTTCGGCAACCCCTTGGATCACGGTGGCCTGCTCGCCCTCGACCATGATCCGTAATAGCGGTTCCGTGCCAGAATAGCGGACGAGCACACGTCCGCATCCATTCAAGCTCTGTTCGCCATCCCGGATCGCCTTTGCGACGTCAGGAATCGATGTTAGGTCAGGCTTCCGTGCAACCTTCACATTCAGCAAAACCTGAGGAACAGCGGACATCGCCTTGGCTAGTTCAGACAACGGCTGTTTCGTTCGCTTCATCAGCGACAACACTTGGAGGGTAGAAATGAGTCCGTCTCCCGTGGTGTTGTGATCGAGGAAAATGAAATGCCCGGATTGTTCCCCGCCAAAGTTATATCCTTCGGCCTGCATTCGCTCCAGCAGGTACCGGTCGCCCACAGGCGTTCGGACCAGCTGGATACCCGCTTTTGACATGGACAATTCCAAGCCAAAGTTACTCATTGTGGTCCCAACCAGTGTCTGCTTGGATAGTAACCCGTTGTGATGGAGGTCGAGCCCCAGGGCCGCCATGATGTGGTCACCGTCGATAATCGTTCCCTTTTCGCAAACGAAGATCGCTCGGTCTGCATCGCCGTCCAGCGCAATTCCGATATTGGCCTGATGTCTGAGCACAGCTTCCTGTAACTTTTCAGGATGAACGGCTCCACAGCCGGCATTGATATTCATACCATCGGGCTTGTTGCCGATGACTTCGATCTTGGCCCCCAGCTCCCTGAGGATTATCGGCGCGACTTTGTAGGCGGCACCGTTGGCACAATCGATGACAAGCTTTATCCCTTGAAAATCAAGGTCCCGAGGTAGCGACTGTTTTGTGAACTCTATGTACCGGCCATCCGCATCGTCAATCCGATAGGCCTTTCCGATCAGGTTCGCTGTCGGACGTAGATGGCTGATTTCGTTTGATACAATCAAATGCTCGATCCGGGCCTCGACATCATCTGGCAACTTAAATCCATCGCTTGAGAAAAACTTGATCCCATTGTCTTGATAGGGGTTGTGCGATGCCGAAATTATCACGCCGGCATCAGCTCGCAGGCTGCGTGTCAAAAATGCAACAGCCGGGGTCGGTATGGGACCGACCAGCAACACGTCGACACCCATCGAGCAAATTCCTGACGTCAGGGCGGATTCCAGCATGTACCCCGAAACACGTGTATCCTTGCCAATGACGATCTGGTGCCGTCCGGTTCGTCGCATGAAGATATGTGCCGCGGCACGGCCCAATTGCATCGCCATCTCGCTGGTCATCGGATCGAGATTGGCTACGCCGCGGATTCCGTCTGTTCCAAAGAGTTTACGCATCGTGCTCCTGATCTACCTGCGGCACAGCAGTTCTCATGGCCGCTGAGACCTTGACGACCTCCGTCATCATCGCCACATCATGAACTCGAAGAATCGTCGCTCCGCGATCGACTGCAAGCGCGACCGCTGCAGCCGTTCCCCATGCCCGTCGCTCGACAGGCCGGCCAAGGAGCTGGCCGATGAACGCTTTTCGTGAAAGACCTACCAATACAGGGTAACCCAGCACTGTCAGATCAGACAGCCGCTTCAATATCTCGAGATTATGTGTGAGCCGCTTACCAAATCCAATGCCTGGATCAAGGATGATGTTGGTTCTTGAAATACCCGCCGCTTCCGCCGCCTGTATTCGCTCATGGAGAAATGACATAACCTCATTCGCCACATCACCATACTGTGGGTCATTCTGCATGAATTGCGGAGTCCCTTGCATATGCATCAATACGACTGCCGCGCCGGATCTGGCGACTACTGATGCCATCGACGCATCCGACCGAAGTGCACTCACATCGTTGATGATACATGCGCCTGCGGCTAAAGCCGATTGCGCCACCGACGCCTTGGTCGTATCCACTGAAATCGGAACTGTCACTCGGCGGACGAGGCCAGTGATGACAGGAATCAGCCGTGCCAGTTCGTCCTCCTGGCTAACTGGCTTCGCGCCAGGCCTGGTTGATTCAGCGCCGATGTCCAGAATATCAGCCCCTTGTTCAACCAGTTCTAAGGCATGAGCGATAGCCCCTTCGGGCAGATTGTAGCGCCCACCATCATAGAATGAATCCGGTGTGACATTCACAATTCCCATAACCAGCGGCCGGTCACATCGAACTTCTCTCCCCATCGCCAAGAACGAATTATGACGAGCGAGTGTGTTCACCGAAGACCATCCATATTTCTATCAATTCAGGCTAGTTCCCTAAAGACACGGAACCGTATACCGGATGCCCCACGGCAAACAACACGCTAATGTGTCTCGACGACCGGAGTAAATGAATCTGACACGCAACGGCTCCCTTGCCCGTGAGAACCGTTACGCACTGAAGTCATATCAAACAGGGACTGCCTGAGAGGAGGACTGCATAAGAATTTGATCGATCTCCGGCGCGTCCAACACTTCTTTTTCAAGCAGGGCTTCAGCCAATGCCTTCAAGCTAGCCATCTGCTCAGTCAAGACCCGCTTCGCGCGCTCATAGTTCTCGTTGACAAATCGTTTGATCTCCAGATCGATCTCCAACGCCACTTGATCACTAACATCCCGCTTGGCCGAAAAATCACGTCCCAGGAAAACAGCATCCTCTTTCTGCCCGAACGTTAGGGGACCCAGCTTTTCACTCATCCCCCACTCACAGACCATTTTCCTTGCCAGATCGGTTGCGCGCTCCAAATCATTGCCTGCGCCGGTCGTGACGTGCTTGAACACCAGCTCCTCAGCCACTCGGCCTCCCATGAGAATTGCCAGCGTATTGTATAAGAACTCTTTCGAGTAATTATGGCGGTCGTCCGTCGGCAACTGCATGGTCACCCCCAATGCTCTGCCTCTTGGAATAATCGTCACTTTATGGACCGGATCGGTACCCGGCAGCATTTTCGCCATCAAAGCATGGCCGGCTTCATGATAAGCCGTGATCCGCTTCTCTTCATCGGTGAGTATCATGCTCTTACGCTCGGCACCCATCATGACCTTATCTTTGGCCATCTC
>VGXB01000029.1 GCA_016873515.1 Nitrospira sp. | reverse complement strand
CATGCATGTCCTGCTGGCGCATGAATGGCGGGGGAACGGCCGCGAGTTGGAGAATTTGATCGAACGAGTTGTCGCGTTCTCCACGGGAGGGGCGGTCACCGACACGGATGTGCAAGGATTGTTGCATCGTTCACTGGCGCCGCCACAGCAGCAGATGGGTATTCCCATTGATCTGTCAGACGAAAGCGTGGATCTCGAAGGACTTGTAAATGGAATCGAAAAAATCTCTTGCACAAGGCGCAGGAGCGGTCGAAATGGGTCAAGAAGAAAGCCACGCGGCTTCTGCGGCTGAATACCAGGTCGTTCCGGTATCGGCTTGAGAAGTATGTTATAAAGGGAGGTCGTGACTAATCGTGTACGCCATTTGCCATCCGGCCCTATCCCACTGATCGCGCCGATCACTGTCCGCGCTCCCGCCAAAATCAATCTGATCCTTCGTGTCCTTGGTCGCCGTGTCGATGGCTTTCATAATCTCTGGTCGGTCATGCAGACGGTGGGCCTGGAAGATGACATCGCCATCCGTTTGAGCCAGAACCGCGCCGATCTGAGGCTTCAGTGCAATGACTCATCGCTGAGCACGGATCAGACCAACCTCGTAATTCGCGCCGCCGCCGCCGTTCTCCAGCGTTGTGAACGGACGCTTGGATTGGATATTGTCCTCACGAAACGAATTCCGATGGGGGCAGGACTGGGGGGGGGGAGCAGTGATGCCGCGGCCACGATCATCGGGCTGAATCGGTTGTTGAATCTGGGATGGTCAGCAGGGGAGATGGTGGAGGTTGGCCAAGCCTTAGGGAGCGATGTGCCGTTCTTCTTCTTTGCCCCGTCCGCCGTGGTTACCGGTCGAGGTGAACACGTGACTTCAGTCCGAATAAAGGGAAATCGGTGGATTGTGCTCGTGAATCCTGGATTTTCCGTGGAAACCAAATGGGCCTATCAGGAACTTTCTTCCACGTGGACTCAGGTACCCGCCCTATCCCACCACCAAGCCGTTCTGGACTGGGAACGTGAAATATCTTGGGATCAGATTGTTCACGCGGCGGAGAATGACTTCGAAGCGCCGGTGTTTGCCGCTCATCCGGACCTGCGAGCGATCAAGCGGGATCTCGTAACGCAGGGTGCCGACGTGGCGCTGCTTTCAGGCAGTGGTGCGACCGTCTTTGGAGTCTTCCGTGATGAAGCACGAGCGAAACACGCGCACGCTCATTTTCAGCAGAGACCCCAGTATCGGGTGTTCGTCGTACCCACCGCCTCCGGGCCGCTGATAGCAAATTCCTGAAGGGCCATCACCCCAAAGGGGTTTGGTTGACAGGCACGGGAGATTTCCGATACAGTCCACGGTTGGTTCCCTTCCTCTGTGCATGTAGTGGGAGGGGAGAGCGTGGACCTGTGTGCTTTGCCGGCGCTCACCGAAGAAGAACCACGAAACGTACTCCATTTATTGCCGTCGATTCGGACGATTCAAGAAGGTTCAATGAACAGGGAATTGAAGATTTTCTCTGGGAACGCCAATCTTGCGCTTGCGCAAGAAATCAGTGCGTATCTGGGACAGAAACTCGGTAAAGCCACTGTTTCGTCGTTTAGCGATGGAGAGGTTCGAGTCAAGATTGACGAGAACGTCCGTGGCGCGGACATCTTCGTGGTCCAATCCTGCTGCCAGCCGGTGAACGACTCATTGATGGAGTTGCTCATCATCATCGACGCGCTCAAACGGTCGTCGGCCAACCGCATTACCGCCGTCATCCCCTATTTTGGATATGCCCGCCAGGATCGGAAAGAGCAACCGCGGGTGCCGATTACCGCCAAGCTGGTAGCCGATTTGATCACAACGGCCGGGGCGGACCGCGTGTTGACGATGGATCTCCATGCGGGGCAGATTCAGGGTTTTTTCAATGTGCCGGTCGATCATCTGTATGCACTGCCGGTGCTGTTGGATCACATCAAGAAACAGAAGATCCGTGACCTTGTCGTAGTCTCGCCTGATGCCGGCGGGGTGGAACGGGCCCGGGCATTTGCCAAACGGATTCAGGCGAATCTGGCCATTATCGACAAGCGGCGTGAGGGGCCGAATCAAACTCAAATCATGAATATCATTGGCGATATCAAGGGCAAGAGCTTACTGTTGCTGGACGACATGATTGATACAGCCGGCACAATCGTGCAAGGAGCGCAGGCCTGCGTCGATCAAGGTGCGCGCGAAATCTGGACGGCCTGCACTCATGCCGTATTATCGGGGCCAGCCTTGGAACGGTTGCAGGAGTCGTGCATTGCCCAGGTCGTCACGACAAACACGATCCCGCTCCGCGGGAAAGACCAGGTTTGTCCCAAGTTACAGCAATTGTCGGTGGCGCCTTTGCTGGGAGAGGCGATCAGACGCATTCACGAAGACGAGTCGGTCAGTTCATTATTCGCCTGAGTTGCCCGGCCTCCGACTGCGGAGCTTGTGGCGGGAAGCGGGAGATGGAGGAGCATCATGAAGTTCGATTTAGCCGTGACGGTGAGAGAACAAGCCGGTAAGGGGGCCGCCAGGTCCATGCGCCGTGCGGGGAAAATTCCGGCTGTACTCTATGGCCAGGGAGAGTGCTTACTACTGACCGTCAATCCTGATGAACTGGTCAAGATTCTGAAGTCTCATGCGGGCAGCTCCGCCTTGATTGCCTTGACTGTGGCGGGGGCGAAGTCTAAGCCGACCCGCACGGCACTCCTACGCGACTTCCAAGTTGATCCCATCAGTGGCGCGGTGCTGCATGTGGATCTCTTCGAAGTATCCATGGATAAGCCCATTCGAGTCAAAGTGCCGATCAAGGTTGTCGGAAGCGTTCCAGCCGGGGTGAAGGAAGGCGGGATATTGCATCATAACCTGCGTGATCTGCACGTCGAATGTCTGCCGTCCGCATTGCCGGACCATATTGAAGTCGATGCGTCGCCAGTGACAATTGGCGCGGGTATTTATGTAAGGGAAATTCCTGTGCGCGTTGGTGTTCGTTTCTTGGATGAGCCTGACCAGATGATTGTGAGTGTGGTGGCACCCATGTCTGATGCCAAGCTCGAGGCTTTGCTCACGAGTGGGGTGGGTGCGTTGGAACCGGAAGTCATGGCTAAGGGGAAAGAAGTCGCTAGTGAAGGGGCGCCTGGTGCAGAACTTGCCAAGGCTGGAGGGGGGGCGGCGGCTGGTGAAGCCAAGGCGGGCGAGAAAAAGGACGCCGCGGCTCCCAAGGCCGAGAAGAAGGAAGCTGAAAAGAAGAAGTAAAAGTGCGTTTGGTCGTTGGATTAGGCAACCCTGGACACGCCTACACCCGAACTCTCCACAATATCGGCATGTGGGGTATCGAGCGGGCTGCCGCTCGGTGGTCTATCCGTCTTACCCGGCGTGGTCTTGCTCATCGTGGAAGCGGACGGCTTGGGTCTGAGCTAATTGAACTTGCCGGGACGCTGGATTGGATGAATCTCAGCGGCCCTCCCCTCAAAGGCCTTCTTCGAGAATTCAAACTCACGGTCGAGGATCTCATCGTCATCCATGACGATCTCGACCTGGAGCCGGGGCGGTTGCGGATCAAGCTGGCCGGCGGGCATGGGGGACACAATGGGATCAAGTCGGTGATTGAGGCGTTGGGGACGCCGCAGTTTGTCCGTGTCAAGATTGGAATCGGCCGACCCGCACCTGGACAGAATTCCGCCAACTATGTATTAGAGCCCGTGACGTGTGAGGAGGTTCAAGTGCTGGAACCCTGCCTGGATCGGACGGTCGACGCGTTGGAATGTCTGATCCATCGGGGCATCGCCGTGGCAATGAACGAATTTAATGTGCGGGAACGGGCAGAGGATGAGGAGAAACCAGACTGACCTGGTGCTCACCCACCGCGCACGCGAGGCCATAAAATTAGATCTTAGGATGTTGGGTGGTGCTTGGTGGATGCGCGCAGCGAGGTCAACCTGGTTGTACCCCTTAAGAATTAAGAGAAGAAGGAAAAGGGTATGGGACTCTGTTGCGGCATGATTGGGCTGCCAAATGTCGGCAAGACGACGGTCTTCAATGCGTTGACCGGGAGCGGGGCCTTGGCGGCCAATTATCCATTTGCGACCGTCGATCCGAACACCGGCATTGCCCTCGTGCCTGATCCGAGGCTTGTCACACTCACCAACCTCTTTAAGTCGAAAAAGACCACCTACAGCACACTCGAAGTCCGTGACATTGCAGGCTTAGTTGAAGGCGCCAGTAAGGGCGAAGGACTCGGCAATCAGTTTCTCAGCCACATCCGGGAAGTCGATGCGCTTCTGCATGTCGTGCGGTGTTTCCAAGGAACGGACGTGGTGCATGTCAGCGGTGGCGTGAATCCTCTTCGCGATATCGGCGTGATTGAAACGGAATTGATACTTGCCGATTTGGAGACACTCGACCGCCGCAAGCAGAAGACCGAGAAGAAAGTTCGGGCCGGCGATAAGAAGGCGGCATGTGAAGTAGAGTTTCTCACGAAGCTCATCGGCGTGCTCGACAAAGGCGAATGGTTGGGCAATCGGGAATATACAGCGGAAGATCGGGTAATTCTCGCCGAATGTCAGTTGCTCTCTGCCAAGCCGGTCCTGTTTGTGGCGAACGTCTCTGAAGGGATAAACGGGGATGAAGTCATGGTTCAGGCTGTGCGCGACTTCGCCGGCAAACGTGGGGCTCGCGCTGTCACCATCTGTGGGCAGTTCGAGGCGGAACTATCCTCACTGCCTGACATTGAACGGGCTGACTTTTTGAGCGAAATGGGTCTGACCGAATCGGGCCTTATCCGATTGACACGCGAAGCCTACAGCTTACTGGATCTGGTGACGTTCTTCACCGCCGGCGAAATCGAATCCCGCGCCTGGCCGATTCCAAGGAATACCAAAGCCCCTCAAGCGGCGGGAAAGATTCACTCTGATATGGAACGGGGATTTATCCGTGCGGAGATCTACCATTACGATGACTTGCTGGCCTGCGGGTCTGAGGCCAAGGTAAAGGAAAAAGGGTTGTTCCGTCTCGAGGGCAAGGATTACGTGATCAAAGAAGCGGATATCGTGTATTTTCGGTTTAACGTCTGAATTCGTGGGCAGTGGGACCTGATGATGGTCCTCGGTCGAGATGGCGGTGGCTGTCAGCATTGGGTTAATCGTCCCTTCCTACACGGACAACAGGCCAATGAGTTGATGCAGCAGGTCCAGGTTGCCTTGCATGCCGTTCAAGATGTCGTCGGCAGGACTTTTTACCAAGTAGCTTCAACCAAATGAGCGGCACTTCGTTGTGCCTATTTCCTGAGCTTCGACTTTATTGACAGCTATTTTCACCCTGTGTTACTGTCCCATAGCCTTAGCAATATCAAGGCGCCCTACACCTCGCTCCCGACTGGTTCGGGGGCCTTTGTCCAGGAGGATTACTGCATGGAGCTCTACGAGTCTCTATTTATTATTCGTCCATCTGTCTCCGATGAGGAGACCAAGGCGCTCATTGAGAAGATGAAGAGTGTTGCCGACAAAACCGGCGCGCAATTCATCAAAGCCGAAAATTTGGGGAAGAAGAAGCTGGCGTACGAGGTCCGGCGCGAGCGGAAGGGCACCTACGCCTATTTTTACTTCAAGGCGCCGAACAATACGGTCGGTGAACTGGAGCGGGCATACCGATTGGAAGACAACATCATCAAGTTTCTGACGATCCATCATGAGAAGCCCCTGATGGAACGACGGCCGGTCGAGGCCTTGGCACAGGAGTCCGATGGTGGCCGGATTTAACAAAATCATTCTGATGGGGAACCTCACCAAGAATCCCGAACTACGGTATACACCGAGCGGGACCCCGGTAGCGAGCTTCGGGTTAGCCGTGAGTCGCCGATTCAAGCAGGGTGAGGATCTGAAGGAAGAAGTGTGTTTTGTCGATATCGTGGTATTCGGGAAACAAGCGGAACATTGCGGGCAATATCTCAACAAGGGCAATGGGGCGATCGTCGAGGGTCGGTTGCAGCAACGCCGATGGGAGACAGAAGACGGCCAGAAGCGGAGCAAGCACGAGGTCGTGGCGCAGACTGTGACCTTTATGCCTAAACGCCAAGACGGTGGTGGTGGAGGCGGAGGTGAACCGCCGATCCACGATGAACCGAGCTATGATGTCATGGATGAGCAAGGGTGAGTACATAGAACGAGGAGGCAGTAATGGAGCTGAGCAATGACGGCGAGCGTGGCGGCGGGCGGATGTTTCAACGGCGGCGGCCTTGCCGGTTTTGCTTGGACAAGGCGCCGATTGATTTCAAGGACGCAGGGTTGTTGAGAAACTTCTTGACAGAGCGAGGACGCATCGTCCCTCGCCGCATCTCGGGCAACTGCATGCACCATCAGCGCGAGCTGGCCGTGGCCGTGAAGCGGGCGCGGCATATCGCCATTATATGTTTTGCTGAAGAGCGATAACGAGCGTGACCGGCGAGTGTAGTGCGAATCGTAGCATGTGGGAGCTGGACGGCAGTCTGTCCCTCGGGATCATGACGGATCTATTGACGCCCAAGATTGCAAACATCACGGCGGATGGGGTGTCTCTGTGTGGGGATCTGACCGCTGAAGAATTGGGGCTTGATGATACCCATGTCGCATTGCGTGGCACGGCAGCAGTTGGGCTGGATCTTCGGATTGCCGATCGAATGATCTGCGTGACGGGGGTGGTAGAAGGGACAGCAATTCGGCAATGCGTGCGGTGCCTGAAGAATTTCGACGAGCCGGTAGCGTTTTCCTTACGCGTCGCCTACGAACGGGAGATTAAGTCCACGGGGCTGACCGGGAAACGGGACGGAGTGCAAAAGAAAAAATCGGCAACGCCTCCTGTGGTTGAGGAAGAAGAGCAGAACGACGATCTCTATTACTTTACGGGTGATCATCTGGATCTGGCGCTGATGTTGCGAGAACAGGTGATCCTGGCATCCCCGATGTACCCGTTGTGTGCACCTGACTGTCTTGGTCTCTGTGCCCGTTGTGGACATGATTTGAATGAAGGGCCTTGCCCTTGCGGTGACGTGCCCGTAGGAGGCCCGTTTGATGTGCTACGCACGATGAAAGAGAAGCTGAGGGATGCCGGACGGCGCTGAATCGAGGGGAAGAAGGAGTCACCATGCCGAATCCAAAACATAAACATTCACGGGCAAGACGTGATAAGCGTCGCACTCAAAAACTACGTATGACCCCTCCGGGGATGGCAGTGTGCCCACAGTGCCATGCGTTAAAGCTCCCGCATTACACCTGTTTGAATTGCGGAACATATAAGGGTAAAGCCGTCATTCAAGTCGAAGAAGCCTGACGGCGTGCATAGGACGCGCGCCCCTCATCACCATCCGTTGTGCAAAGTCTCCCAGTGCGCTACACTCCTGTCACCTTCGACTGATGCACGGGAGCGGTACTTGTACAGCTGGGTTGTCACATACCATCCGTGAGCACATCGTCTCGCATGAAGATCGCGCTTGATGCAGTGGGAGGAGATCACGGTCCTGTTCCTTGTATCGAGGGTGCCCTCCAAGCGGCGAGAGAGTCTGACATCGCAATTATTCTCGTCGGTGATGAAACTACGCTCAAGAAAGAATGTGCACGTCTGGGCTGCACCGATGACCGAATTTCGATTCGGCATGCCTCCCAAGTCGTCACCATGCATGAGTCACCTGCATCGATGGCGCGGAAGAAGCGGGATTCGTCGATTTGGGTCGCAACGGAGATGGTTGAGAACGGTGAGGCCGACGCAGTCGTGAGTCCTGGGAATACCGGGGCGAGTATGGTGGCGTCGTTTTTTGTGCTGGGTTTGACGAAAGGTGTGGAACGTCCGGCGATCGCCACCAGCCTTCCGACTGTGACCGGCGAGGCGATTATTCTGGATGTGGGGGCCAACGTCGATTGCAGTGCCAAGGATCTCCAGCAATTTGCTGTGATGGGCAACGAATATGCCAAACATTTGTTCAATAAGCCCAACCCCCGCGTTGGTCTGCTGAGTATCGGTGAAGAGGACAGCAAGGGCAACGAAGTCACAAAAGAAGCCTTCAAACTGTTGAAGACGAGTCAGCTGAATTTCATCGGCAACGTCGAAGGGCGTGAAGTGTACAGCGGCATCGCAGATGTCGTGGTGTGCGACGGGTTTATCGGGAATATTGCACTGAAAATTTCCGAAGGCGTCGCCGAGACGATCAGTAAACTGTTGCGCAAGGAGATCGCTCGTTCCTTCTTCGGACGGTTGGCCTATCCGTTAATCGCGGGTCCACTGAAGAATCTCAAGCGACGGATCGATTATGCCGAATTCGGCGGCGCGCCGCTATTGGGGGTGAATGGGACGACCATGATTTGCCACGGCCGGTCCTCGGCGAAGGCGATCAAAAACGCGATTCGTCGGGCCAAAGGGATGGCGGAAGGGCGCGTGCGTGAACTCATTCAACGAAATATCGAAGACAGTCTTGCTCGCCCGCCTGTTCAGCTAGAATAGCAACATGAAGGCTCGTATTACCGGAACGGGCTCGTACGCGCCGGCCAAGGTGCTCACCAACGCTGACCTTGAACGTCTGGTCGCGACATCAGACGAGTGGATTCGCGAACGGACAGGCATCCGAGAACGCCGCATCGCCGGGTCCGGAGAAGCCTGCTCAGATTTGGCTGTAGAAGCCGGGAAACGCGCACTGGACGCAGCAAGCCTACCCGCCTCAGATCTTGATATGATCTTGGTCGCCACTTGCACGGGTGACTATCCGCTTCCGGCGACCGCCTGTCTCGTCCAGCATAGACTCGGTGCAACTAAAGCCGCGGCCTGCGATATTGCCGCGGCCTGCTGCGGATTTGTGTATGCGCTGTCAGTGGCTGATGCGTATGTGAAAGCCGGCATGCGGCATGTGCTGGTCATTGGCTCGGAAGTCATGTCTGCTATCACCGATTGGACCGACCGCAATACCTGTGTTTTGTTTGGAGACGGAGCTGGGGCGGCCGTTGTCAGTGCCGTTGAGGGAGAAAGAGGTATCCTCTCCACGCATCTCCGTTCAGACGGCAACTTGAACGAGTTGATTGCTGTGCCCGGGGGGGGGTCTCGCATGCCTCCGTCTAAAAAGGTGGTTGCGGAACATCTGCAGTGCATCAAGATGAAGGGGAATGAAACCTTTAAGGTGGCCGTGAGAATGTTGGAAGAGATTGCGCGGGAAACCTTGAAAACAAACGGTCTTCGTGTGGACGATCTCGATCTCTATGTGCCGCACCAGGCTAATGTCCGAATTCTCACAGGGGTCATGGACCGGCTTGGTCTTCCTGTGGAAAAAGTGATGATGAACCTCGATTGCTATGGCAACACGTCGGCGGCATCTATTCCGCTTGCGTTGGATGAAGCCGTGCGGATGGGACGCATCAAAGAGGGATCGTTGGTCATGCTGGGAGCGTTTGGTGCGGGCCTGACCTGGTCATCCGCCATGATTCGATGGTAACAGGCGAGATGTTCCATGGCGGCTTGGGTAAAACTTTTTCCCGTTGACATTCCAAGGTATTTCTACGATATCTAACAGTCTATTATGATTTCCGGAGTCGGCCTGGTTTTCCCAGGCCAAGGTTCGCAATCTATCGGGATGGGCAAGGCGCTCTGCGAGGCTCATCCGGCATTGAAGCGGGTCTACGAGGAAGCGTCGGCGGTGCTGGGCTACGACAGCGCTGCGCTGTGTTTCGAGGGGCCGGCTGAACGGCTTAATCTGACGGAGTACACGCAACCGGCGCTCTTGGTTAGTAGCATCGCCGCGTTGAAAATGGTCGAGTCGGTGGGAATCAAACCGGTTGCGGTGGCAGGTCACAGTTTGGGGGAATATTCCGCATTGGTGGCTGCGGGTGGCTTGTCGTTTCGGGATGCGGTCGGGCTGGTTCAAAAACGTGGCCGGTATATGTCGGAAGCCGTACCCCCTGGAACAGGACTGGTGGCGGCATTGCTAGGTCTCGCGCCGGACATCATCAAGGAAGTCTGTCGGGTGGCGTCGGCAATCGGAGTCGTGGCCGCAGCTAATTTCAATTCGCCCGGACAGGTCGTGATTGCGGGGGAAAAATTGGCAGTGGAGCGGGCTATCGAGTTGGCCAAAGAACAGGGATGTAAGAAGTCGATCCCCCTGCCAGTAAGCGTGCCGGTGCACACACCGCTGATGCAACGTGCGGCTGACCGATTGGCCAAAGATTTGGCGGTAGTGCAATGGGCTGACTTGACGGCCCCACTCATTACCAATGCGGAGGCGCGGGCGATCCGGCAAGCCAGTGAGATTCAGGCATCGCTGGTCCGACAGCTGCCCTCTTCCGTGTTATGGGAAGACTCAATCACGGTGATGAGTAAGATGGGCGTGACAACGTTCGTGGAAGTGGGACCGGGGACCGTGTTAACCGGCTTGATCAAACGGATCCAACCCGATGCGGAATTGCTGAATGTGAACGATCCGAAGTCGTTGGAGTTGACGCTCAAGGCGTTAATCATGAATCGTGAAACGGTGTAGTCAGAGCAAATAACGAATCACGGTGAGCGATGAACGGAGTTGTGATGCCATTACAAGGGAAAACTGCTATTGTGACCGGTGGAGCGCAAGGAATTGGCCGCGCGATCGCTGAGCGTTTGGCCCAGGCCGGCGCCGACGTCGCGGTTGCGGATCTTGATCCAAGCCGTTCCCGCGAGACCGTCGCGGCCGTTGAAAAATTGGGCCGGAAAGCGTTGAACGTCAAGGTCAACGTCGCGGATGCCGGCGATGCTAAAGTCATGGCCGACCAGGTGCTCCAGGCTTGGGGAAAAATAGATATTCTCGTGAACAATGCCGGTATTACAAGAGACGGCTTGCTGCTCCGCATGAAAGAAGAAGATTGGAATCTGGTTCTCCAGGTCAATCTCAATGGCACGTTCAACTGTACCAAGGCAGTCTTGCAGGCGATGACGAAGCAGCGGTATGGTCGCATTGTCAATATTGCATCGATTGTCGGAGCGATGGGAAACGCAGGGCAGGCCAATTACGCTGCGTCGAAAGCGGCTGTGATCGGATTTACCAAGACGGTTGGGCGGGAATATGCGAGCCGCAATGTCACAGTCAATGCGGTGGCACCGGGTTTTATTGATACGGCGATGACACATGGGTTGCCGGTCGATGTGAAAGATGCGCTGCAAAAACAAATTCCGTTGGGACGATTGGGTACGCCTGCGGATATTGCGGCGGCGGTGCAATTTCTCGTGTCCGAAGACGCGGCGTACATCACCGGCCATGTGCTGCATGTGAACGGCGGCATGTTGATGGCGTGATATCTCGGAATGGACGCGATCTATGGCTGCCGCACATCCCCCTGCGGCGGTGCAGTGTGTGCTTTATTCGGGGAAGGAGGCATGGAGCACAATGGCAACTGTTGAGGAGCGTGTGAAGAAGATTATCGCCGAACAGCTTGGTGTGGAAGAGGGTGAGGTTACATCGGAGGCTTCTTTTGTGGAAGATTTGGGTGCCGATTCGCTCGATACCGTCGAGCTGGTGATGGCGCTCGAAGAGGAGTTCGCGATTGAAATTCCGGATGAGGATGCTGAGAAAATCCTCACGGTTGGAAAGGCATTGGAGTATATCAAGGCAAAATCGTGAGCCACATTGGCTGCCATGGGTGATCGAAGCACACGACGCATCGTTGTGACCGGCCTTGGGCTGGTCACGCCGCTTGGTACGGGAGTCGAGAAAACGTGGAAGGCCTTGTGTGCCGGTGAATCTGGCATCGGCCGGATCACGAAGTTCGATCCTGCTGGATTTGATGCTCAGATCGCCGGAGAAGTGAAAGACTTCGATCCTGCCAGGTTTATCGGAAAAAAAGAAATTAAGAAGATGGATACGTTCATCCACTACGCCGTGGGTGCCGCCCAACTGGCTGTGGATGACGCAGGGCTGAAAGTTGCTCTGGAAGAAGCGACCAAGGTTGGAGTCTGCATCGGCTCTGGGATCGGTGGACTTGGGTCGATCGAGCATTATCATGATGTGATCAAGGAAAAGGGGCCTGGGCGAGTGTCCCCGTTTTTCATTCCGATGACGATCATCAATCTGGCATCGGGCCAGGTGGCAATCCGGATCGGTGCCAAGGGGCCGAACTCCTGTGCAGTCACGGCGTGTGCTACCGGTAATCATTGTATCGGGGATGCGTACCGTCTGATTCAGCGCGGCGATGCGGATGTGATGGTGGCGGGCGGGGCCGAGGCCGCGATCACCCCATTGGGTGTCGCCGGGTTCGCCGCGGCTAAGGCGCTGTCGTTCCGAAATGATGAGCCAACGAAAGCGAGTCGTCCGTTCGATAAGAATCGGGACGGATTTGTGCTTGGGGAGGGGGCTGGCGTGGTTGTGCTTGAAGATCTGGATCATGCCCGCCGCCGCGGCGCCAGGATTTATGCCGAAGTGATCGGCTACGCGATGAACAGCGACGCCTACCACATTACGGCTCCCCCAGAGGAGGGGGAGGGTGCCGTCCGCTGCATGGAGATGGCGTTAAAAGATGCCGGAATTGGCAAGCATGAGGTCGGATACATCAATGCCCATGGGACTTCGACGATGGCGGATGCGATCGAAACCAAGGCGATCAAGACCGTCTTCGGCAAACAGGCCTACAAGATTCCTGTCAGTTCAACGAAGTCGATGACGGGCCACTTACTGGGTGCCGCCGGCGGGATCGAAGCGGTGTTCAGCGTTTTGGCCATTCATCACAGCCTGCTACCGCCCACGATCAATCTGGACAATCTGGACCCGGCCTGTGATCTCGACTACGTGCCGCACAAGGCGAGGCCTGTGCCGCTTACAGTGGCGCTGTCCAACTCGTTTGGGTTCGGCGGGGTCAATGCCTGTCTGCTCTTCAAGAAGTCGCAATTCTGATCGCGATTTTACCGATAGACCTGAACCCTATGATGTCGGTCGGACCAGCCGAATCACTTCAGCCCGCTCTCGGGTATCGTTTTAACCGACTTGCTCTTCTTGACGAAGCGCTGACACACAAGTCCTTTGTGAACGAGCAGCGGGAAGGTTCTGCCGCTCACAACGAACGACTGGAGTTTCTCGGTGACACGGTACTGTCATTGCTGGTGAGTGAGCAACTATCCCACTCGTTACCAAATACATCAGAAGGCACGCTTTCGAAACTCAAAGCCCGGTTAGTCAGCGAATTGGTTCTCTGTGCAGTCGCCAGGCGGTTACAACTTGGGCAGTGGCTGAAATTGGGGCGTGGCGAGGAGCGATCAAAAGGGCGAGAGAAAGATTCCCTGTTGGCTGATACGCTCGAAGCCGTGATTGCTGCGGTCTATCTCGATGGAGGTCTTGAAGCGGGCCGCGCGGTCGTGGCTAAGTTGTTTGAGCCGGAATTCTCATCCGTGATGAACCGGCAACATGTTCCGGGCGCGGATGACTACAAGACACAATTTCAGGAATGGTGTCAGAAACGGCATGACGTGTTACCGGAGTATGCCATCGTCAAGGAATCAGGTCCTGATCATGCCAAGCATTTTGACGTCGAAGTGACGCTCAATCGCGAACTGGCGGGACGCGGATCCGGCAAGACCAAAAAGGAAGCGGAGCAAGCGGCAGCTAGAGAGGCACTGACGCGAAAGATGCCGTAAGCATTTTCGATCATGATAAGATGCATGGGCAATGTGTGGGCCGATGGAGTCAAGGAGGATGACGATGTTGGGAGGGATGATTGGGTGGGTTGCTGGGATGAGTTTGATGGTGAGCGCGGGACTTGGTGAGGCTGCGGACAAGGCGCCGGCAAAAGTGGACCAGGCAAAAGCCGTGATCAAGACCAAATTCGGTAACATGGAAATCGCGTTCTTTCCTGACAAGGCACCGAACCATGTGCAGAACTTTGTGAAATTAGCCAAATCAGGCTTTTACGACAAGACGATCTTCCATCGCGTGATCCCCGGGTTCATGATCCAGGGCGGCGATCCGAACACGAAAGATCTGAACAAGCCTGATACATACGGCATGGGTGGACCGGCTGAGCATCTGAAGGCAGAATTCAATGACGTGCCTCACCGGAGGGGAATCCTGTCAATGGCGCGAACGAACGATCCCAATAGCGCCGGGTCGCAGTTTTTTATTGTCGTGAAAGATTCCAATTTTCTGGACGGCCAATACACGGTGTTTGGCGAAGTGGTAAAGGGGATCGAGGTCGCGGACAAGATCGTCAGTCTGCCGAGAAACGGCCGCGATCTTCCAAACGAGCGGGTCGAGATCACGGTGGTGGTTGAGTAGGTGAGTGCATGTCAGCGGTCAGACAGATGACGAAGAGTCGATGGATCGGCGCGATCACGGCGAATCTACTGGCGCTGGTGGTCGCCTGCAGTGGGAAGGAAGTCCAGCCGGTGGCGGAATTCTCATCTGAGTCAGGGCCCAAGGCAATCATTAAAACCAAGTTCGGCGATATCCATGTCAGGTTCTATCCGGATCAGGCGCCGAAGCACGTCGAGAATTTTGTCAACTTGGCCAAGTCAGGGTTCTACAACGGCACCATTTTTCATCGAGTGATTCCAGGGTTTATGATTCAAGGAGGAGATCCCAACACGAAGAGCCCGCTCAGGAAAGACACCTATGGACAGGGTGGGCCTGGATACACGCTCAAGGCTGAATTCAACGATATTCCACACAAGCGTGGAGTTGTTTCAATGGCGAGAGCGCAGGACCCCAATACGGCTGGTTCACAGTTTTTCATTGTGGTCGAGCATTCGCAGTTCCTCGATTCTAAATACACGGCGTTCGGTGAAGTGACGAAAGGGATCGGAGTGGCCGATAAGATCGTTAACCAGCCAAAAGTGCAATGTGTCAATGGGGCCAAGGATGAAATTGTTGCAACACAGGCAGACAAAGGGCCATGTGACAATCCAATTGATCGTGTCGAGATGACGGTCACGATTGTGGAGTAGCTCTGCCCCCGGCACGTTGCGATCGTTTCGACTTCTCTTGATCCCACCTTTCGAGGGGTGTCTTTTGTAGGATGTTCCTGAGAACTCTCTCGCGGCTATCCTTGGCCCAGTACTTCTTAGCCAAGGAGTGGTCCAGTGAGTCTTTCTTCCATGCGGCGCATGTACCGAAGAGTTACCACAGAGTATCTCGGGTGGTATAGATTGCATCGTACAATTCAGTCTGTGATTGTACGGGATTTTTTGTTGAACGGGTTTCGGATCGAAGCGTAGGCAGGTTTCTCGTGTGACAGGATCATCAGTGCACAGTTTCAGCTCCCGAATGGAAGGGGCAGCATCGAGATGAACCAGGTGGTGGTACGGTGGAAGACGGATCGTGAATTCGGTGCCCAGATCATCGCACTCACAAACGAATCATACCGGTATCTTGCTCGCCATTTTGAGCATGCACTGCAACACATATTGGTGCCCGTACCACCGGTGTATGGGCGTGAACCTGCCGGATCCTCTGGGTTTGTGCATCTCTCAGCGGTCTTAGGCTAACCCGCCTTATTCCTGAACGTTCTTACTGCAACTGCCGAACCCACTGCTGTGCTTATCGAGGGACGCACGATTAGAACCCTCATGAAGCAGGAGTGCTAGTGATGATGCTCACAGCCGGGGGCCGTGGGCATACGTCTCGGGAACCGGTGGAGGCATGAAGGATTGGCCTGGCAGGATGATGTGCCCCGACTCTCGCTTCTTGCGGAGATGATCTGCAAGCTGCGGGTGGTAGGTCTTCACGTACCCGAGGAGCCCGCTCAAGAACCGCTGCGATTGAAAATCCTTGCCTGAAAAGTCCGAGACAAATGTTACGACCCGATCCAGCACTTCGGGCGCGTCCGAGAGATCCGCAATCTGCTGTGGGTTCTCCTTACGGAAGACTTCATATTCTTTTTTGAGGTGTCCGGCAAACACCGGTGTGGGCGCGGAAGGCACATGGAGGGGGCTGAGCGTACGGCGCAACGCCTGAATGGCTGCGACGATTTCTGCGTCTTGTCCGTCATGGCGGCCAGCAAAGTAGCTGAACGTGACGACTTCGATGAGATTGAACAACGCCACGGCCTTATCCCCGCCAAGTTCAGCCAAGTCTCGATAGAAGTTCTGCCGGGTGGGCATGAACTGTTCCGCCAACCGCCGTTGCTGGTAATCGCTTCCGCTGTCTAAATAGACACAGCTGTCAGGACAGGTGATGCGGGTGAGGCGGTGCTCGCCGCAGCAGGCACTGCAAATTGATCTACTCAATGCAGGACAGAGGCGTTTGCCTTTACGTTGCTTGCAGTAGACGCACAGGCTCATTTTTTTGCCGCTCCTTCAGGATCGGACTTAGGTGGTGGGGAAATGAAGCCATAGTCTGTCAGGGTCCGTTTCTCGTCCTTGCGTTTGCCATCTGACGGCGCTTCGAGTCCATTCATTTCCGCGGCATGAGCGTAGTGATAGGGGACCAGAATGAGATTATTCGCGCGATCGATGCCGATATCCGCAGGGGCCAGCAGATACTCAGCAATGACGTGAAACCGATGATCTCTCGTCATCCGCCAAATCTTTCCTTTGGTCTGATCTGACAGGTACATATTCCCCCAACGGTCGAAGTCCACTCCGCTCAGATTCTGGAAACGGCCGGTGAAAAATCCATTGGATTCCAGTTCCGTGAGCTGCCCTTCCGGTGTCACCTCCAGGATCTTCCCCTTTTCCCAACTGACGGCAATAATATGGCCAGTTTTGGGGTGCACGGCAATGCTGGCTGGTCCCGCGAGCCGGTCGTCATGAATCAGAAGGGCCGCCTGATGGTTGGCGGACGGGGTGACCTTGTAGATGGCATTGCCTTGTTGGTCTGAGACGTACAGGAGACCGGCTGGTTCGGCGGCGACATCGCTCAACGAGACAACGTGTTGTGACGAGGCGGCGGGGAACGATACGATGACGAGCAGCTTTCCCGTGGTCTTGTCGAACCCTTTGAGTTGATCGAGGTCCGCCACATAGAGGATCTGCCCGACCAGCGCCAGTCCTTTCGGCGCATGCAGAAGGATATTCGCCACACCGCCTTGAATGAATTTGAGGTTGATAATCTTTCCGTTGTGATCCAACTTCGTAATGAATCCGTTGTTGTCTCTAACCTCTCGGTCTCCATTGATGTTGGAGATGAAATATTCTTTTCCAGCTGTGTCGCCGACGAAACTGTTGGGCGATTCCAAACCGGTAATCTGTGCCGCGTGACTGAGCTGGGCAAAACTGAGTACGAAACCCACACACACGAGGTTTCGGCATAGAGAAAGCTTCGAGCAGAATGATGGAATAATCAATGTCAGTGACTAGTGATGATCGTGCCGCATCGTAGCCAACGTGGAAAGACACTGTCAAGGAACGGTGGGTTAGGAGTGAACGGTGAAGCGGGATTGTTCAATCCTTCACCGTCTCGGAGAGCGTTGACTTGGATAAAATGGCCCTGCTAAGGTGCCCGAATTCAAAAATAGGTTGAGGCTAAGGCTGAGTGAACCTAGGCGCCCAGAATATCGCTCAGCCTCAATCTTGGCCTTAACCGTTGTCATTTAGGAGGACATTGTGGCGGCGAAATTGATCGATGGGAAAGCACTGGCGCAGCAGGTTCGAGAGAGATTGGCGGTCGATTCAGCAGCGGTCTTGGCGAAGACTGGGGCCAAGCCTGGGCTGGCAACGATTCTGGTGGGGGACGATCCGGCTTCGCATGTGTACGTGAAGAACAAGCAGAAAGCGTGCGAATTGGCTGGCATCTACGTCGATGATCACAAATTGCCGGCATCAACCACGCAAGTGGAGTTGCTGGCTTTAATTAAAAAGAAAAATGCCGATCCAAAGATTCATGGCATTCTGGTTCAGCTCCCGCTGCCGAAGCAGATCGACAGCCGAGTGGTTCTTGAAGCGGTGTCGCCCGACAAAGATGCCGACGGGTTCCATCCGTACAATTTCGGCAGGTTGGTCGAAGGGCATCCTATGTTCGAGGCCTGTACACCGAAGGGTGTGATCAAAATGATCGAGTCGGCTGGTATGACGATCGAGGGCAAGCGCGCCGTGGTCTTGGGACGCAGTAACATCGTGGGCAAGCCGTTGGCACTGATGCTGCTCCAACGCAATGCGACGGTGACGATTTGCCACTCGAAAACGAAAGATCTTCCCGCTGTGTGCCGCGAAGCGGATCTGCTGCTGGTGGCGATCGGAAAGGCAAAGTTCGTCACGGCCGATATGGTCAAAGACGGAGCTATGGTGATCGATGTCGGGACGAATAAGTTGCCTGACGGCAAGCTCTGCGGTGATGTCGATTTCGAGCCGGTCAGTCAGAAGGCCGGGTGGATCAGTCCGGTACCTGGCGGGGTCGGGCCGATGACGATCGCCATGTTGCTTGACAATACAGTGGAGTCGGCGAAGAGAAGCGCGGGAATGCTGTAATAGGGATTCAGGGCAGGAACGACTTCTTCGCTCGCGCACTGCACACACGAGAATTTATCAGATTTTTAGGCTATAGGCGCTGCTCAGCGCATGCGTGCGGCTGAAGTTGTCCGTGCTCAGAATCCCAAGAGGCGAAGGAAGGACGGAGAGGTTCGGATGAGAGTAGTAAGATGAGTCGGGAGCCGAGGAGGTTGAGAGAAGTGCTCGATGAGGGCCGATTTGCGGTCACGATCGAGTACAACCCGCCGAAGGGCACGAACATCGTCGGTATTTTGGAGAATGCGAAGCGGCTCGTCGGTCGTGTGCATGGTGTAAATGTGACCGACAACACGGCGGCGGTGGTCCGGGCCGGCTCATTGCCAGTGTGCCGGCTGCTGTATGAAATGGGGCACGATCCGGTGATGCAGCTGACCTGCCGCGATCGAAACCGCATCGCCATGCAGTCCGATTTGATGGGTGCCCATATGTTGGGGATCCGCAACATTCTCTGCCTGACTGGTGACTATCCGACCGTCGGTGACCATAAAGAAGCTAAGCCAGTCTACGACTTGGATTCCGTGCAAGTCATGCAGATGGTCCGAGGGTTGAACGAGGGCCGGGACTTAACTGGTCATAAACTGGACGGCGCGACGGAGTTTACGATTGCCGCTGCGGCGACGCCGGAGGCGGATCTTGTCGGCCCAGTGTTGATGAAATTTGAAGTCAAGATAAAGGCCGGAGCCGAGTTTTTTCAAACGCAAGCGGTCTACAACCCCGAGCTATTCGCCAGCTTCATGAAGGCTGTGCGTCCTTTCAAGGTCAAGGTGCTGGCCGGTATACTCTTGCTGCGCAACGTGAAGATGGCAGAGTTCATGAACGCCAATATCCCTGGAATGGCGGTGCCGCAGGTCATGCTCGATGAGCTACGCGCTGCCGGAGATAAGTCCGAGGATGCCGGTGTGGAAATTGCGGTCCGCACGATCAAGGCTGTGCGTCCTCACTGCGATGGGGTCCACATCATGGCCATCAAGGGGATCCATCGGCTGGAAGAGATCATCACCAAGGCGGAACTCGGATGATGACCGTACCGGATCTTGAACGGTATAAGCGCGAACACAAGAAAGTGGTCGTGGTGACGGCCTATGATGCGCTGTTTGCGTGCATGGTGGAGCAGGCCGGCATCGAAACGATCTTGGTCGGGGATTCTCTCGGCATTGTAGTTCAAGGGAAACGGAACACTTTGACGGTGACGATGGAGGACATGCTGTACCACACCAAACTCGTAGCCGGGGCGGTGCAGCAATCGCTGGTCATCGGTGACATGCCGTTCATGTCCTATCAGGCTGGAACAGAAGAGGCCTTGCGCAACGCGGGTCGGTTTCTCCAGGCTGGTGCCCATGCGGTCAAACTCGAAGGGGGCACGATCATGCTGGATCGTGTTGACGTGATGACGCGGATGGGCATTCCTGTCGTGGGGCATCTCGGCATGACGCCTCAGTCCATCAATCAATACGGCGGATACAAGGTACAGGGGAAGGGCAAGGAGCAGGCGAAGGTGTTAGTCGCGGAGGCAAAAGCGCTGCAAACCGCAGGCGCTGTTGCCATCGTACTCGAAGCGATACCGGCCAAACTTGCACGCACCATTACTGACCAACTGACGATCCCTACCATTGGGATCGGCGCCGGGCCGTATTGCGATGGGCAAGTGCTGGTGCTCTATGATCTGCTTGGACTCTTCGACGACTTTGTGCCCAAGTTCGTCAAACCCTATGCACATCTCAAAGCCGATGCGCTACAGGCGTTGCGCCGGTACAAAGCAGAAGTCGAGCAAGGGAAGTTTCCCTCCGCGTCAGAATCCTACCACTGATTCCACTAGTGGTGCAGTTAGAGGCCAGGCAAATCAATATCTGGGGCCGATTTTCAGAGTGCTCTGCTTGGCACCCAGCGGCACTGAGTCGTAATACTCAACTCTCTTCGGCACACAGAGTATGACTCCATGGAAATGTCGCACGGCCTCCCACCTTGCGTCTCAGTGTCTGCGGCTATGCTGTACCCCTTATCCCATCACTAACTCCGCTCGCTCCGTGTCACGAGCCCTCCGATCGGCGTGATGGTCGGGTTGACCCTGTTGGTGAGATGCGGTAGTCCGGTTACCGAGAATCCCAAGGGAAACACTGTAGTCACCGTTGCGGCCCCGCCATCGTCGACAGTTGGTGCTGGAGAAAGCTTGACGATTTCAGGAGCCAAACGGGTGGTCCCAGGGTCTGGCAATAAGTCACCCATTTCTAGTCGATCCTTGTCCGCATCCTCTGACACGCAGGCCGTTTCGGTCGCGATGTCCAGAGCGGAGCTTCAGGAGCGTCGACGAGTAGCCGTGGAGGAGTGGTATGAAGGCCTGCGAGAGTCGCCCGATGCGCATCTGGTGGCCATGATCAAGCCGTTTCCGAACTCGCTGATGTAATGCGGAGGAGCCAGAAGCCGGGTATTGCCAGTCAAGATATCGGAGGGGATCGTTCGGGCACAGGAAATATCGGCCTCATCATCGATCAGCCATTTCAATGCCACCGATCCATTCACCCCATAGTCACTGACCATTGCGTCTGCCCTGACGAACGAGGTTGCGGGTGGCGTAGCTGATCGGACCGACTTCGTTTCGGAAGCCATCGAACCGTACCAAGAGCGTTATCACTTCAGCGTGAAAATGCACGTCCTGGTGTTCAGGAACGACGACGATGACGGTCTGGCCTTCAACGAGCCCAGTTTGTTCACCCACTCTACCCGTCCCTAGTGCACCTTCCCCGCAAGCGTTTTCATCAGACCATCCTCCGTCACGAGTGTGTTCGTGAGCTTGAGCGCATTTCATCAAGATTTGTTGAGCGGTCAAGCTATGGCATTATGTGCCAGAACTTTCAACCTGAAAGACCTTGCGATCGTCCAACCGCACCGCTGTCAATTGCCTTCCCCAGACGCAACCACTGTCGATGGCGAGGTGGTCAGGTTCCAACTGGAGGCCGAGTGCTGCCCAATGGCCGGTGATGATCGTCGTGCCGGTGTTGCGGCGGCCGGGAATGCGAAACCAGGGAGTGAAACCCGCCGGAGCATTTTCAGGGGGTCCGGAAAAACTCGATATCTCTCCGGTCAGTGTGCAGGTTCTCAGTCTCGTCATTACGTGCGCGATACTCACCAACCGGCTCATTCCTGTCAGTGAATGTGTCCAAGGCGGAGCTGGACTCTGAAAGAGTGCTTGAAGAAAAGTGCGATACTGGGGCCCTGACAGTGCATCCTCCACTTCCCGAGCGAATGCTGTTGCCTCATCAATGGTCCATTGCGGCAACAGTCCCGCATGCACCATGAAACAGTCTCTTTCTCGGTGGTGCAGGGGAAGGTGTCTGAGCCAACTGATCAGCTCGGCACGATCGTCTGCGATGATGATATCCTGAATGGTATCTTTGGGCCTGAGCACGGCGATGCCTTCCGCGGCGGCGAGCAAGAACAGGTCATGATTACCGAGCACAGCGATCGCCCGATTGCCTAGACCCTTGATGTAGCGAAGCACGCCCAATGAATTGGGACCACGATTCACCAGATCGCCGACGAACCAGAGTCGGTCAGTGTTCGGATCAAATCGAATACGATCAAGTAGGCACTGCAGGGGCTTATAGCAGCCCTGCACATCGCCGATTGCGTAGGTGGCCATCATTCAAGCTCAGTGATTCTGCAACGTCCTCTCGAAACGGTTTTTATACATCGTCATAGTTCTCATGCCTAAATCAATGACGGGGTACAATGTCAGAACAGGACGATATGTCCGCAACAGGGCTCACACAATAGGCTCTCGTCATGTTATGTTCTCCCCCGGCCCTCGGGACGCCTGATGTGGAAGATATCATATCACGGGGTTCCACTCTGGAGGGGCATTTGTGAAGCCGTATGCTCGCAGGTTGTGGCTCAGGCGGTAATACTTCCGCTCGGGGAAGTGGTGCCGTCATCATCGCGTGAGTTCGTGGGAATCCAGCGATCGAGGGCTGTCTTCAACGCGTCCAGGGGATCGGCTTGCTGACAAAGTTGTCCATGCTGGCCTCCAGGCAACATTTTTTGTCACCTGCCATTACAGAGTTACCCCTTTCGGGAGGTAGACGTCTACGGGAGTCGTCGGTGAGCCGAAGTCTCGCTCTTGGGGGCTGCGTGGCTGGAACTTTCAGACCTTCTTCACGCCAAATGCGTCTGACCACGGCTTCAGTCGTCTTCCAACCCGCACCACTGAGTAGTCCCCATACGGTTCGGTAGCCGTAGTGACCATACAAGTTGGCCACCGCCAGCACACCGTGGCGCAGTGCTGTTTCATCCACAGTGGGCACTTCTGCATAGCGCGAAGTGCTCTTGACCATGCCTAGAAGCTGGCATGCTTTCTGCTCAGATCAGCGCGGATAGTTGCCCGCAGCAGGTTGCACAGTCGCACGCTGGCGCTGTGGGCTTAGAAGTTTCCTTACGCTACGTCCGTGAGCGCCGCCTTCTCGAGGTGGAGCTCGCCCACTAAACGCTTGAGTTGCGCAGTCTCTTGCACTAATTGCTTCAAGCGCCTGGCTTGATCCTCCTTCATGCCCCCGTTCGCACATCGCCAGTGGTAGTAGCTTTTGTTGGTGGCTCTAGCCTCTCGGCAAGCGCTACCCACGTTCTTATCTGAACCAATCTTGACCTCAATCTCGCGCAGCTTGGCCACATTCTGCTCGGGCTGTAATCGCACATCGTTGGGTATAACGGAATCCTTTCGAATGAGAAAAACAGCGAGATTATTCTCACTCAATTTGGATCAGTTTTTTAGCACAGGCCACTCATCTCCCTGGTCATATTCTGAGCCGTCGTAAGGAGATGATCCGCATGGCGAAGGACGAGCACTTTTCGTTGGTTGCGATGAGGAGAGCGATGAGTTGAACGATAGAGCTACGCGAGCAGGTTTATGGATACTTCGCTTCGATCTTGCTCGAAAGGCCCCCGCGTGCTGTGAAGGTCCCGGTGACTTTAGCCCACACAGGCCGGCAGGCATGCACGACATCCTGGAGAATTCTATTTACGGCATTCTCGTAGAAGATGCCCAGATTGCGGTAGGCGTGGATGTAGATCTTGAGCGCCTTCAATTCAAGGCATTCTTTGTCAGGCATGTAGTGTAGCGTGATGGTGCCGAAGTCTGGCAAATTGGTCTTGGGGCAGATTGCCGTGTATTCAGGAATCTCGATGGTGATCTCGTAGCCCTTGTACTGATTGGGAAACGTCTCAATCTCCGGCAGCGGAGCCGTGATCCCGCTCCTCGCATGATCCTTGTTGTAGCCCAGTCGCATTGTCTTTCTCTTTCCCTTCATGTTCCCTCTTTTATTCTGGGCTGGTGGGGATACCTCCTGACTACGCGCATGCACCGAGCATCGTCAGAAATCTAAAAATCTAATCAATCCTGTGTGCCGGGGGGTGCGGGCATAGGAGGCATCCCACCAGCCCACTCACATTTGTTTCATCCACTCCGTCTGGCCGATTTTTTCTAGTTCAAGATACAACGAGACCCACGGACATTTCATCTCCGGATACACTTCGCACAAGCCACCCTTTCGCACGCCGCCGCATGGGCCATGCGCCATGAATTTCGGGCATTCGGCTTTGAGCGTGTTGTCGGGAATCGGCGGGCGCTTATGGACACCGCCCACATGCACACCGCTCTCGTCTTCACCGGAGATGAGCACTCGATTTAGCATGGAGCGTAGTGTAAACGGATTGCGCACGATCAGCAATCACCTGGCCAAAATTTTCGGGATGCCTGTGCGGGTTCCTTGTTCGGCTTTGTTGGTCATGTGAAGGAGAGAGTTTCTTTGGGGCCAATGGCCCCACCGGCAGGATGGGTACTAGGTCTTCTATTAGAGACCATGGGCCTTCTGGGACGTTGTGTTGAGAGTCAAGGCCGTTTAGTATAATGCCCTGTTGCATTACAGCTGGTTCAGAGTGGCCAGAATTCAGAGATAATGGACGAACGATTGACAGCCTTTTGGGGGCTTTGCTAGGATGCCTCAGATATGGGTGGTTGATTCAGGTTTGATCGTATTGTCGTCCATCCTCATTGCCCCCACGTTGATCCGTTTCAGACTATATCCGGTGCAAGCGAGTGATGGTCCGGCGTTGCTCATGACATAGGGAGGTGCCTGATGAGTCTCGATTATGTGAAATTTTCAAATGGGTTCGAAAAGTTCATGCCGAAAGAATATCGGGACATGGTCGAACATGGCCCGTTCGGGAAGAAAGTGACGGTCTCGCAGATGGGCAGCTTCAAAGAAGTGCTGGAGGAGCATCCTATGTGTGCGGGCTGCGCCATGACTCTCTTCATTCGTCTCGCCATTGTGGCATTCCCCAATCCCGAAGATACCATTACAGTCGGCACCGCCGGTTGCGGACGTCTGGCTATTTCTCAGGCGGCGATTCCGTTCGTATACGGCAACTATGGCGATCAAAACGGTGTGGCGAGCGGGTTGTCCCGCGGTCTGCGTCTTCGATTCGGCGATAAGCCCAAGGATGTTGTCGTGATGGCCGGAGATGGCGGAACAGCGGACATCGGCTTCCAGCAGGTGCTCCATTCCTGGTTCCGCAAGGAGCGGTTTACCACGATCATGCTGGACAACGAAGTCTACGGCAATACCGGGGGGCAAGAGAGCGGTATGACCAATCGAGGGGCCGTGCTGAAGATGGCCCCGCTCGGCAAGAAATTTGAGAAAATGGACATG
>VGXB01000028.1 GCA_016873515.1 Nitrospira sp. | reverse complement strand
AGAGATCATACCCGATGCCCAACCGTGCCATCTGTTGAACAAAGGAGTCATTGGCTTGGCCCGCAAAACGATTGGCACTTCCCGACGGCTCGTTGCAATTACCACCATTTCCAATTCCGCTGCCGAAGCAGAGATTGTTTCGATATTCCGGCCGGACGCGCAGATCGGCACGGATCCAGAGATTCTTGATGTCGAAATTCCTGCCGATCTTGGGATCAAAAAGCTCATATTGCTCCTTGAGAGGAATGCCGCGCCCGATGACGATGATATTGGTAATTCGTTCTCCCTCCGGTACTTCAAGCGCCGCGTGAACCAGTGGGATCGGCGCGAAGCATGTTGTGAGGAACACTGCAACCCCTACGAGGGCGTGCAGTCCAATGGGTTTCATCCATTGAATGAGGTCCGTGAGCATCTCTCTCTGTCCTTGGTTGTGAGAGTCTATGAAAGCAGAAAGGTCACACGACGGAAATTTCCATGGCCTGCCAATTCCGGTTATGTAGGGTAGCGTGACGAGCCACGGTCAGATTTGGTGAGGCTGGTTGCTGGATTTGTCCTCAGTCTGATTGGTCGCAGCGGTGATGTCCTCTTCGGTTTCTTTCATGGAAGCCTGGAAATCTTGTTCGGCCATTTTGACTTCCTGTTGAATCATATTGAGCTCAGGCTCGACGGTTTTTCGAAGATCTTCGGCAGCATCTTTGAATCCTTTGAACGCCTTGCCGACCTGACGTCCTACTTCTGGCAGTTGTTTTGGCCCGAACAGAAGAAATGCGATCACGAGAATGATGAGTATTTCGCCTGCTCCCAGTCCAAACATCGTGTACAGTCGGTTTGTGCGCTCGACGTGGGCGATGTCCTGTGCCCAAATCGTCACGCAACGTACGGGGCATTACCCTTGTTTAACGTGCCCGGATGGTGCAGCCTGTGCGGCTGATGGGGACGCTGTTCCTAGTTGTGCCGTGACCTGTGCGGATGCGGCGGTCTGGGCTGATTGAGGCTGGTCCGACGGTGTGACGTCGATGGCATCAGCCTCATGAGCCGTCTTCTTAAATCCTTTGATGGCTTTCCCGAGGCCCTCACCCAGCTGAGGGAGTTTGCCTGCGCCGAAAATGATCAAGACAATGATCAAGATCAGCATCAATTCCATCCATCCAAATGAACCAAACATGGAATACCTCAAAGAGTGCGAATAGAGAGGTCAAAAACCTGACTATGACTATTGAGGAAGCTATACGAAAATCCAGCACCAAGTCAAGGGAAGCAGCCGCGCGGAGGAAAATTAGCACGTACCTGGGAGGGGTCAGAATGGCTGAATAATGCCACCCCCCAATACCTTATCATCGGAATAGAACACGGCGGACTGTCCTGGGCTGAGCGCTCGCTGGCGTTCATGGAAGAGAATGCGTACCCCCGATGGATGAATGGGTTGGACGGTGGCCTTCACCGCCGGTGTGGCATACCGGACCTTCACCATGACCTCGGTCTGCCCACGAAGCAAGGATGGGGTAAAAATATTGAGTTCTCCAACTTCACAGGAGTCTCGGTAAAGCGCTTCTTCTGGACCGAGAACGACTGTATTGGTCGCGGACTGAACATGCTGAACATACAGACGGCGGCCTGACGCAACACCGAGCCCGCGTCGTTGCCCTGGGGTATAAAACGCGATCCCCTCATGCTGGCCCAAGGGAGAGCCGGTTTCATCAACGAAGGTACCCGGCTTTTTGGCTTCTGGAGTTTCTTTCTCAATGAACGTGCGATAGTCGCCGTGGCTGACAAAGCAAATTTCTTGACTTTCCTTCAACTCATCAACGGGGAGGCCCATCGCCTCAGCCTCGTGCCAGACTTCCCATTTGTGCATGCTGCCGACCGGGAAGAGAAGCCGCGGGAGCCAGGCAGAGTTGAGCCGGTATAAGAAATAGCTCTGATCCTTTTTCACATCGGTAGACCGACGAAGGGCCAGGCCTTCGTAACCGGAGTGAACACGGACGTAGTGACCCGTTGCGACGTGATAAATACCACGAGACTCCGCCAGTGCGATAAGCCCGGCAATCTTGACTCGCTCGTTGCAGCGTACGCAAGGATTGGGCGTGATGCCCTGCGCATAGCTGTGAAGAAAGTCGTTGATCACCCCTTTTCTAAAGGATTCGCGGGTGTCAATAACCTCATAGGGGATATCGAGAGTCTTGGCAACATGTTTGGCGATCCCGACCTTGCAGCAACCACGCTCCTGCCATTTCTTAGATACGGCGACAGACTCATCTTCATGCTCCCAGACTTGGAGCGTCACGCCATGGACATCATAACCTTGGCGAACGAGCAATGCCGCGGCAACGGAGCTATCGACTCCGCCGCTCATGCCGAGCAGAACGGTAGGACGGTTCATAGCAGGAGGTATTGTACCGAGAGCAGCGTCAATCAGCTAGAGGTCTGCGATACAAATTTTTACGCATGAGGGGTAAAATCGTCAATGGTCTTGTTGGAGGTGGGCTGATCCTCGACCCACTTGTGGGCTCCCATGTCGGACATGCCGTGGGAATGGGATCCGTTTTCGATGGAAATTGAAGGAGTACGAATATTGCCGATCACAATGCCTGGCTTGAGAATTTGCTCGACAACCCTCACGGTTCCGTTGATCTTCCCGCTGGTCATGACCGTGCCCACTGACACAATGCCTTTGATCACCGCATGCTCGCCGACAATCAAGACGCCTGACGTAGGGATTTCGCCTTCAAGACGGCCGTCAACACGAATGATTCCATTAAAGCGGATATTACCTTTGAAGTCTACGCTCTTTCCGAGAAAGGTCACATTCTCGTTATCGCCTCCAGGGTGAGCACCCTCCCCCATGATCCACATCAGTCGGTCATGCTCCTGTCACAAGGTCTTCGCACACCGTCCCCGCGTCCTCTTTGTCCGGCCTGTCGCACGAGAGGCTTCCATAAGTACAAATACCTAGGAATAATTTTCTTTCCGACGGAACGCCTGATTCATCGCCCACAGCGACGCGTACCCTTCATGTACAACACGAGGGCTACGAGACTCGATTTTAAGAGCTGTGCGTCATTTCGATCGTGCTGTTGAATGGGACTCTCTCCTCAATCGACAATATCGGCGCCTTTACGCCTCCGCTGAGGACCGCTGGAGCCCGCAACCTGATCTTTTCCGTTGCGGTGACGTCTCCGGTAATTTTACCTTTGCACACAGCAGTTCCTGCAGTGACTTTTGTCTTGAGGAAAGCTCCTTCTCCGACCAAGAGGATACCCTCGGTCTGAACTTCGCCCTCAAGTGAGCCATCAATTCGAACTGTTCCTTTATGGATAATCGTCTCTTTGATGTCGACACCCTTTCCAATGGACCTACTGACATCCGATGTCGATTCCAACTTTAACGGTACCGAGCTCATCACGGCCCCACTCCTCAGCTTCATCGAATACGGCACGAACCCCGTCCTGTTTATCCGATTTCCACATGTGGTCAGCCTCCTCGCTCTAGCTTTTAAGATGATGGTGCACGATACATTCTCGTGCACATCGCATGCAGTCGCTTCGAGAAGCAATTGTAGTGTCAATGAAGAAAAACTCAACCTCTGTGTTTTTAATGGTATTGACCTAGCTCGCTCGTGATACCATTCGTCACGCAAGTAACCGTTCGAGAACACCCTCTAGCTCTTGGGCAGAAAAATAATGAAGGATGATTTTCCCGCCTCGCTTCTTGGGATGAATGGTCACTTTGGTGCCGAATCGCTTCTGCAATCGTTCCTCAAGCGCATGACACTCTGGATTTCGAACCAGCACACGATGGCGCTTCCTTCCAACCACTGAAGAATGAACGAGTTTTTCTGTTTCTCTTACAGAAAGTCCTTGCGATGCGACGATCTTCGAAATTCGCATCTGACTTTCAGGGGATTCGAGACCAAGAAGGGCTTTTGCGTGTCCCGCTGACAATGTTCCAACTTCTACTAACTCTTGTATCTCCGGGTGAAGCTGTGTCAGACGAACAAGATTGGCTACAGACGATCGGTCACACCCAACTTGCTGTGCAATGATGTCTTGCGTCAGACCAAATTCGTTCATCATCCGTGAATAAGCTCTTGCAATTTCCATGGGATTGAGATCTTCACGCTGAAGATTTTCGACCATGGCTATCAACAAAGTCTCTTGATCACTGCAATTTCTAATCACTGCCTGAATGGTCTTAAGTCCTGCTTCTTTTGAAGCGCGCCACCGCCGTTCACCCGCGATCAGCTCATAGATTCCATCTCCCTTGCGGCGCACGATAATTGGCTGCAGAACGCCACTTTCCTTAATAGAAGCGGTCAGTTCCGCTAACTCTGCTGGAGCAAAATTCTGCCGAGGCTGGTACTGATTGGGAACAATATTCTCAATTTTGATGTGTTGGACATCTTCTGATTTCACCGTCTGGCTCACAACCGCAGACGGCAAGAGAGCATCAAGTCCTTTGCCAAGCGCTTTCTTTTCCATGGGTTAGAAACTCCTTCGCTAGGGCAACATAGGCCTGCGAGCCAGCTGATGCCGCGTTATACAAGAGGCAAGGGCGTCCATAACTGGGCGCTTCTGCCAATGCTATATTCCGAGGAATCACCGTCCTATAAACTTTGCTCGAGAAATGAGATCGTACTTGTTCTGACACCTGACGAGCCAAGGTATTGCGTGAGTCAAACATGGTTAATACAATCCCTTCGAGTTCAAGAGCTGGATTGAATGACTGGCGAACACGATCCACACTTCCAAGGAGCCGCATAAGGCCTTCCATCGCGTAATATTCACATTGAACCGGAATGAGAACAGAATGAGCAGCCGTCAGCGCATTGATTGTGAGAATTCCCAGAGCAGGCGGGCAATCAACAAAGATAACCTCATATTTTTCAGCTGCTTCTCCAATCACATCCCTCAAGTGGCTCTCGCGCCCGGCAATGTTCACGAGTTCAATTTCTGCTCCGGAAAGATCCGCATTGGCCGGCAAGACCGAGAGGCCAGGTACAGAGGTTTTCATGCAGACATGTTCTGGTCTTACACTCTTAATCAAGCAGTTATAAATAGTTTCCTTCAACGACCAAGGATCAATTCCCAATCCACTGGTCGCATTCCCTTGAGGATCTAGATCTATCAAGAGGACGGACAGACCTTCCAACGCAACAGATGCCGCAAGATTGACTGCTGTCGTTGTTTTTCCTACTCCGCCTTTTTGATTCGCAACAGTAACAATTTTTTTCATGAGCAAGAAATTCTTCGATGCGATGATGGTCAGTTCACTGTTCCACGTGGAACAGTGATACGTTCCTTCTCTGAAATTGATAAGACTGTAATTGATCTCTGGCCAAAATTCATAGGAAGATCAAAGCTTTGCTCTGTTACCACAGACCAATGATGTGACAGTTCTGATCGGTGAAGGGGATGGGATAAGTAAAGAATAGCTCGCCCACGGTTAGTCAGGAGGCTTGGGCCATTCTGTAACAGAACGTTGTATTTCAATGCTCGGGTCGTGATGTAGTCGAATTGATGATCAATGCGATCGCGTCTCATGAATTGCTCAAGCGTCCCATAGAAAATCTTGATTCGCTCAAGCCTGAATAACCCAACGATAAAATAGAGAAAAGATATTTTCTTTTGCACCGGCTCAATGAGAGTCACGTTCAAATCCTGCCTCACGAGCTTGAGGGGAATACCTGGAAACCCTGCTCCTGTTCCAACGTCGAGCAGAGTCGCTCCATACTGTATCTGTTCAATAGTCAAGCAGGCAAACGAATCGACGAAGTGCTTGATGATGATTTCTTCTCCGGAATTGATACTGGTCAAATTAATCGATCGATTCCATATCTGCAGCTCTTCAAGATAGATCATGAATTGTTTCAATTGTTCGGACTTGAGATGAACACCAAAGTGTGCAGAATAGGTATCAAGTAGTGTAGAAAGGTGCGCATGTTGTTCCACGTGAAACAATTACGCGAACCCATCACTTAGGTCAAGAGAAACAGTGTGAGATTATGAAGGAAAAGTGAGAACGAGTGCTAGCAAGTGACGTGCTGGGGAGGTTGCTGCCTATATTTTTCTAGGGCGATGAGAAGCAAGGATATTGCAGCAGGGGTCATACCGGATATTCTTGATGCCTGACCGATGGTTTGAGGTCTGAATTTATTAAATTTTTCAAGCACTTCCATGGAGAATCCGGGAACAATGTTGTAATTGAACCCATCAGGAATGTATTTCTGTTCAAATTTTTTGAATTTACTAACCTGGCTCAGTTGTCGCTTAATGTAGCCTTCGTATTTGATCTGAAGCTCAACCTCATCAACGACCTCAACGTCATCGAGCGCATCGACTTCCAATGCGTGAAGCAAATCGTGATAGGTTGATTCCTGTCTTCGAAGAATGTGCGCGATTGTGTGCGATGAGGATATTCCTTGCAGATATGTGCCGTTCGTTCTTACACGGATCGATGCTGTTAGTCTTGGTTTTATTCCATTGAGACGAGCAATTTCCTTATCGATAGCGACCTTTTTCGCGATGAGTTTGTCATGAGCCTCATGATCCACCAATCCTACCTGATAGCCAATGTGCATGAGACGTAAATCCGCATTGCTATGGCGAAGCAAAAGTCTGTACTCCGCCCGTGAGGTAAACATCCGATAGGGCTCATGGGCATCTTTAGTGATCAGATCATCGATCAATACTCCAATATAGGCTTGAGATCGATCCAGCACCAGTGGAGGTTGTTGTCGTATCTTCAGGACCGCGTTGATGCCGGCCATCAAGCCTTGTGCGGCTGCTTCCTCATAACCAGACGTTCCATTGATTTGGCCGGCATGATACAGCCCTCTGACCAGTTTAGTTTCAAGGGTTTGCTGGAGCTGACGAGGAGGAAAATAATCATACTCAATTGCGTAACCGGGCTTGAGCATTGTGGCATGTTCTAATCCCGGAATAGTTTTAAGCAGAGCCGCTTGGACATCGACCGGCAGACTGGTGGAAATACCGTTTGGATAAAATTCGTGGACATCGAGTCCTTCCGGTTCAATAAAAATTTGATGCCGTTCTTTTTCAGCAAACCTGACTACCTTGTCCTCAATAGACGGACAATACCGTGGGCCTACGGATTCGATCACGCCACTATACAGCGGGGACCGGTCAAGATTCTCTCTGATGATGTCATGGGTCCGTTGATTCGTATAGGTCAAGTAGCAGAGTATCTGCCTGGTTTCGATTCGTGTCGTGCGATAGGAAAACGGTGGCGGCGGATCGTCACCGGGCTGAGGAATCATGACCGAGAAGTCGATCGTGTTCTTGTCCAAACGAGGCGGAGTACCGGTTTTCAATCGTCCGACCTCGAATCCCAGATCACGCATGCAATCAGAAAGATGCTCCGCCGACGCTTCGCCCGCTCGTCCGGCCGGAAAGTGGCTGAGCCCGATATGGATAAGTCCCTTAAGAAATGTTCCCGATGTCAATATGACGGCCCTCGCCTCGATCCTCTCACTGAATCCCGTCACAATGCCAGTGACCGCTCCGCCGGACGTGAGCAGCCGATCGACGGTCCCTTCGGCAATCGATAGATCGGGTACCTGCCCAAGCGTTCTCCGCATGGTGATGCGGTACAGCGCCTTATCACACTGGGCGCGCAGGGCCCGAACGGCAGGTCCTTTGCTCGTGTTGATGAACCGGAACTGAATCCCGGCGAGATCCGTATTCCGCCCCATCTCGCCGCCGAGCGCGTCGATTTCCTTGACCAAATGCCCCTTGGCGATTCCGCCAATTGCGGGATTGCACGACATCTGGGCAATGCGGCTGGGGTCCATCGTCAGAAGCAACGTCCTCGCACCCATGCGTGCCGCAGCAAGTGCTGCTTCACAGCCAGCATGGCCACCGCCGACGACGATCACATCAAATTTCACGGTTACTCATCCTTTGGTGTCACCTTACTTGCCAATGCAAAACTCTGAAAAGATCCGATGCAAGACGTCGTCGGATGTAATCACACCCGTGACCTCCCCCAGAGCGTCAGCCGCGCCCCGCAGGTCCATGGCGACAAATTCTGGCCCGGCTCCGTTGTGGATGGATTTCAGAGCCTCTGCAAGCGAAGCTTCTGCTCGTTCAAGCGCATCCCGATGCCGCATCTTCGTGATCGCCACTGACTCCGTGGGCTCCAACGTCTTCTGTGCCAGTTGCAACTGAATCGACGCACGCAGTGCGTCCAATCCAACTCCCGTTCGCACGGATATGGGGATTACTGTCCCGTCCGTGCATGTTTGCATCATATTGACCAGGTCCATCATCCGATCTGTATTCACCAAATCGCTCTTATTGATCACGGTAATACTGCGTTGGTTTCCCGGGATACGACCGGTGTCCTCGGCCCCGTACTCTTCGAGTTCGGCCGCATCAAGCACGTGCAGCACCAGGTCCGCTTGCTCCAGGGCTGACCTGGTCCGCTTTATCCCTTCCAGCTCGACGACATCCACCGTCTCCCTCAGACCCGCCGTATCCACCAACGTCATCATCATGCCATTCCATACCACCGATCCCTCCAGTACATCTCGTGTCGTGCCGGGAATTTCCGTGACGATCGCCCGATCTTCACCCAGGAATGAATTCAGCAAGCTGGACTTTCCGACATTCGGCCGTCCGGCGATCACCACCCGTGCGCCTTCCCGAAGACGTCTCCCATGGTCAGCTGCATCCAGCATGACCCGGATAGCGCGACGCGTATCTTGCAGCGAACCAGCCAACTCAGCCTGTTCAACGAACGAGAGATCTTCGTCGCTAAAATCGATGCCCACTTCAACCTGTGCCAACAGACCGACCAGAATCGCCCGTAACCGGTCCACATGCCGGCCCAGCTCTCCTCTGAGGTGGCGCTGAGCCAGTTTCAGCGCAGCCTCGGACTTCGATCGGATGGTATCCAAAACCGCCTCGGCCTGTGACAAATCCAACCGCCCGTGCAGAAAGGCACGCTTCGTAAATTCTCCTGGCTGAGCCAACCGGGCGCCGGCCATCAGGCACGCCTGACATACCAAATCCAGCACCACACTCCCTCCGTGGCAATGAATCTCCACACTATCCTCGGACGTAAACGACCGAGGCCCCTTCATAAACACCACAAAGCCTTCGTCAATCATCTCTCTGGCTGAATCGAGCCGGTTGGGACCAGAACTGCCTCTGTGAACGGATCGGCTCGGCAACACGATATCGGCGAGATGCAGGGTATGGGACGCCACGCTGCCCAGCGGTTGATTCGAACGCAACCGCACAATTTGTCCCGCAATGGAAAGTGAGAGCGAACCGCTGATCCGCACGATGCCGATGCCGCCTTCTCCGGCGGGAGTCGCGACCGCACAAATCGTGTCTTCAATGGCTCCATCCATAGCAGTAACACGCTGTATCCCGGTGGCTGGGGGTGCTAGACACGCCCCCAGCGCACATGTCTACGAACTTTTTTCAAGCTCTTCAGCAGCTAACAGTGGACGGCGATTGCGGAAGATGAACCGATCAGTGGCAAATTGCTGCATGATGCTCAAGACGTTATTGGTCAACCAATAGAGCACCAAGCCCGCGGGAAAATTGATGAACAGGAACGTCATCAAGGCCGGAAGCAGCAGCATGATTTTCGCCTGGGCCGGATCCATGGTGGTAGGCTGAATCTTCTGCATAATCAGCATGCTGACCCCCATGATGACTGGCAGAATGTAGTAGGGGTCCTGGATAGACAAATCGGTGATCCAAAGTCCGAGCGGCGCCTGGCGCAAATCGATCGTCATATACAGGATATTGAACAGCGCCACAAACACCGGCATCTGTAAGACCATCGGCAGACAGCCCCCCACCGGATTCACTTTGTTATCCCGATAGACTTTGATGAGCTCCTTATTCAGGCGTTCGCGATCATCTTTGAACTTCTCCTGAAGCGCCAATACTTTTGGTTGAATTTCCTGCATCTGTTTCATCGACTTGTAGCTCTTGTACTGCAAGGGGATGAACAGCAGCTTGATTGCCACAGTCAAGAGAATGATCGTGACACCATAGTTGTGCGTGTAGCCGTTGATCGAACGGAGCACGGAAAAAATCGGCTTGGCTACCGCCCTGACCATGTCCCAGCTCCCAAACAAAAACCAGCCGAAGTCGATCGTATCTTCCAATCCAATTCCTAAGCTCTCAAGTGTGTCATATTCTTTTGGTCCGGCGAAGAGCTGGAAAGCGATCGGTGATCCAGTGGAATCAACCGGCATACGGACTGCCGTAGAAACGAGTTTCTCGCCTTCTTTTTTCGTCACCACACCCAAACCTTCTTTGGGAATGAGGACGGACATGAAATACTTGTCTTGTAACCCGCCCCATTTGACGGCCCCCTTGCGCTCGACCTCGGAATCAGGCACCTCTTTTTCAATCTTGTCATCCACACGGGAAGCAGGCCCGACCGAACCGATGAATCCTTCACCCCATTCCACAATGCCAAAATTCGTCCCCGTTCCGACTCTCACCGAGCTGGTCAGCCCAGTTGTCTTCACAGCTACATCCACGAGATAGCTGTTGGCATGGAAAGTCAGCTGCTTTTCAATCCGCACCCCTGACGCCGGATTTTCATAGACAAATGTCACCTGACCAGTAGGCTGGGTATCGGTCAGGGTCGTGAGCCCCTTCTCGACCCGATAGACTGCTTCGCTCAATTCCTTTGTGAGATCCAGGTCATCGGTTATGACCGTCAACGGCCCGGAGAACTTTCCTCCTTGCCGAACAAGCTCGACCGCGAGACGTTCATCCGAACTTCCCCGATACCGCTTGAGCTCCCAATTCGTCAGCACCGCCCCACGAGACGAGAGCTTGGCATGGTACAGAGCCGTATCCACCTCGACGATTTCCGCCGATGATTTTACCGAATCGCGAAGGGGTGTACGTTCATTGGCGCCACTGGCCGGAGAATCAGGGGTGCCTGAAGGGATAGGCTTGGGCGCCGCCGATGACGGAGGGGCTGCCGGCTCGCTGGTCGCAGCAGGCGCCGACTCCGTGGATGCTGGCTGATCAGGAAGCAATCCCAGCTCCTTGAGCAGATACTCATACCCAAAGATAATCGTGAGCGAAAGGACTAGAAATAGGATAACGCGCTTTTCCATCAGCATACGAGCGACATGCTTTCGTTAAGACCGATACATCGTTATTTCACTGGATCCTCTCCGCCAGGATGAAAGGGATGACACTTCAGAATCCTGACCATCGACAAGCCGAGTCCTTTCCATGCCCCATATCGCGAAATGGCATCCAGCGCGTATTGCGAACAGGTCGGCTCGAATCGGCAGGCACGCCCGAACATCGGGGAGATCATGAATCGGTACCCGTGGATGAGCCACAGACAAAGATGCCGCATCTCAACCTGACCTTGGACACAGCAGATGTCCGCGTTGCAGTGAGGCCTCCCACACTTGCTTCAGTATTGCGTGCGGTTGAGCAATCGCTTCTCGTTTTGGAAACACGAGCAGCGCATGGCCGGGAACCAACTCTCGATGCACCTGTCTGACCAATTCGCGAAATACTCGCTTGGCGCGATTACGACGCACTGCGTCACCGAAGCGTCTCCCCACCACGATCCCGACACGACTAGGCTCATCGCCCACCTGATAAGCTAACAAATTAAATAGTGCCGTTGACATCCGTCGACCATGGCGTTTAACCGCTTCAATGTCCCGGCTGGCCCGTAAGAAGATGCTCGGCTTCTTGTGGAGCTTTGGCATCACCGAAAAGACCGCCATCCTATAGCAGCCCTTCGTCCTTGGCTCCAGGAGCAAAAGCTCATATCAGGTGGAGGTACTCCCAAGGCAGCGAAACGACACTGGAAGGCGCATTACATACGGTCGGAGTGTCGGCCTGATGAGTTAAACCGTCAACCGCGCACGCCCTTTGGCACGCCGGCGAGCTAAGACCCGACGCCCATTCTTGGTGCTCATACGTTTTCGAAACCCGTGCTCGCGTTTCTTTTTCAAGTTCGACGGCTGTTGATATGTAAATGACACAGCATCCCTCCCTCAACAACGGTTCCAATTCTACAGGAACGGCGTATTATAAGGAGGGTGTGGCAGCCTGTCAATTTGCTGGCCTTCGTCAATCTTGATTGGGAGTCAGTCAGATCACACCGGGTTGCTGGAGCGAGGCCTTGTTTGAGGTGATTTGGCCCTTTCGCCTCCAGATCGCCACAGAATTTCAGGATTCCTAGCGCAATCCCAACTCAAAAAGATTTACAATACCGCACCTTAATCTGTAGAGAAGACCCGAGACTCTCTAGCATCGAGCTTGTTGGTGATTAGAGGTTCCCCATTACCCATGCAATCGAAACTGACCAATCCGGCCTGGGTCAAGCCTGATTGGGCCTTTATCGAAGAAGGCCTCGAGGTTCCGCACAACCAGGCTGACTGGGTTGAGCAGGGTGTGCTGGGAGAGCATGCGCTGGGATTCGGGAAGGGCTATTTTATCCACGGGACGCTATATACCCGTCTGCTCGGGAAAAATGTCGCGCACGGTTGTATCCGGCTGAACGATGGCGATCTCAAGAGCGTCTATCAGTTCGCCCGTGTCGGGACCCCGATCATCATCTTCTAATTATCTGGCGGCGCAGAACTCATCCATGATCCTCTGCGCGGTTCTTGTCCTCCTCCTGGCTTCGAGTCTCCCCGGGTACGCGGGGGGAAACCGACGCTTTTCCCGGCCTCGACCTTAACCACCACGCTTCTGTCCAAGAAGCGACTCGCGTACTCGAAGAAGAAAGCAAGCTGGCCACTCGCCCGCAGACCTATCTCCTGCTCGACCTCGTCACACGCACCCTTCAGATCAAAGGCCACGGGGTCAAGCTCCACCGCCTGACGATCACTGCCTGGTTTGCCAAAGCTCTCCACGAATTGAAAGGCACCCATCGGTTGATCACACGCCCTCCGATCCTCAGGCGAAAGATTGACCCGACTATGGCGATCAAGCAAGAACCGATTTCCCTCGCTGACATGCCAGTGGAGTACACACTGTCGTTTAGTCCGCCACTGTCCATTGACGTGACACCCCTCGCAGAGGAGCGCCCATTCCAATGGTTCAGGGTCAAGGGACAAACCTGGTGGCGGGATCTCAAAGAATCGTGGTCAACGGACCGTCCCACTGCACCATCCCCTCATCTCAATCTTGAAGTCTCCGCCGATCAGACGCAATTCTTGGCCTGGTCGATGGTCGATGGGATGGCTTTAGTCATTCCCCGACCGATAAGAAATGAGTACCAGTAGGATCATCGTTGCCTTTTGGCCGGCTGGCTCATAACATACCGTACGTCTTACGCCCATCCGCTCAAGGGGGACTTCATGCCGACCATCTCATTGCGCGACACTCTGGCTTCGCCGCTGTTTCAATCCACCGTCGATTCGGCGCTCGAGGCGTTAGCCAACGATCATGTCGTCCAACGACTATGGGCCAAAGATTATCGACTGTGGAAACCGGACCCCAAGGAAATTACCGACCGGCTCGGCTGGTTGACCGTGCAAGACCTCATGCAGGAACAGCTGAAATCTCTCCGGCGTTGCGTCGCGACGGCCACGGCGATGTCCATCACGGACGTTGTGTTGCTCGGAATGGGCGGCAGCAGTCTGGGACCGGAAGTCCTCCGCACGTCGTTCCCCGCGCGTCAATCATCCCCTCGATTCTGGGTGCTCGACTCGACCGTGCCGGACTGGGTTCGGGAAGTGACCAGGGCTATCAACCCTGCTCGCACACTCTTTCTCGTGGCCAGTAAATCCGGAGGGACCATCGAAGTTCTATCACTCTTCGCTCATTTTCGTAAGTTGGTCGCCAACGCGAAGATAAACCGCGGCGGCGATCAATTTATCGCCATCACTGACCTCGGGACTGGCCTAGAGAAGATGGCTCGAGACGAGGGATTTGGGCAGATCTTCATCAACCCTGCCGACATCGGCGGCCGCTATTCCGTACTCTCTCTGTTCGGCCTTGTTCCCGCGGCATTGCTGGGGCTCGATGTCCCTCGGTTGTTGAACCGGGCCGCCAGCATGGCAGAGCGATGTCGAGCACAAACACCCATTGAATCGAATCCGGGCGCCTACCTCGGCGCGGTGATGGGGGGTCTCGCCAAGATGGGACGAGACAAGGTCACGATCATGGCCTCGCCTGCACTGGCGACATTCGGTTTGTGGGTAGAACAACTCCTTGCCGAGAGTACCGGAAAAGAAGGAACCGGCCTCATTCCTGTTGCGCAAGAGCCGGTGCTAAATCCGCTGGCCTATGGAACCGACCGGTTGTTCGTGTATCTGCGCCTCAAAGGCGATACGAATACAACGCTCGACCGGCGCGTGCTGGCGCTCGCCAAAACTCACCATCCGGTGCTTCAATTCGACTTGCGCGACCGGTATGACCTCGGAGCTGAGTTCTTCCGATGGGAATTCGCCACCGCCGTGGCCGGGCGCTTGCTCGGAATCCATCCCTTTGACCAACCGAATGTCCAAGAGAGCAAAGACAACACAAATCGTATCTTGGACCTGTTTCAGTCAACTGGGTGTCTCCCGGATCCGCAGAGCAGCAGTCCCTCTCAAGCGACGCAAGAATTGGCATCCCGTCTTCAAGCCGGTACCTACGTCTCCATCCTGGCCTATACCACCCCTTCGCGCCCCTTCGAAGCGGCCGTGCGTCGGCTCCGGGCTGCACTCGTCTCCCGGCATCATGTGACCACGACGTTTGGTTATGGCCCACGCTACCTGCATTCCACCGGGCAACTTCATAAAGGCGGCCCCAATACCGGCGTCTTTCTGGAACTGGTCGATCGAATGACACCGGATCTGGCCATCCCTGGCAAGCCGTATTCATTCGGCATATTGGCCAACGCACAAGCCGCCGGAGATGTGGCGTCACTTCAAGCGCATCACCGCCACGCGGTTCGTGTCCAGCTCGGATCGAATCAAGCCGCGACGGTGCAGGCAATCACAGCAGCGCTTGCACCGGCCCTGCGATCTCGCCGCCGAACCGCTCATCGCCGCCATGTCCGCCACGCCTGACATTCGCATCGCCCGCGAGGGTTCAGAATGGGCCCATGAGGCAGCGGCATTCGTCCATGCCGTCAGTGGCAAAGCCATTGCGGCCCGCGGCCGGTTTCTCCTGGCACTGTCAGGTGGGTCGACTCCGAAAATCTTGTACCAGACCCTGGCATCGCCCGAATGGAAAGAGCGATTCAACTGGTCACATATCTTTTTTCTCTTCGGGGACGAACGTTGTGTACCGCCGCACCATCCACAGAGTAATTTTGCCATGGCCCAGTCTGCACTATTTCAACCACTGGGTATTCATCCCGATCACGTATATCGAATGAACGGCGAACTCCCAGACCCCCTGGCCGCCGCGCAAGACTATGAACAGACGCTGCGCCAACTCACGCAGTGCGTCGCTCCAGACATGCCTCAGCTCGATCTTATTCTCCTTGGTCTTGGAGAAGACGGGCACATAGCCTCGTTGTTTCCAGGAACCTCGGCGCTCCGGGACAGCGCCAGAGCCGTTACTGTGAGCCAGGCACCCACAGGTATCTCCACTCGCCTCACACTGACCCTAGATGTGATCAACCGCGCAACTGTGGTACTGTTTCTCGTGTCCGGCATGGGGAAAGCCTCGATCGTGCGGGCCATCCTCGAACCCAGGAACGAAGCGGATCGGATATTCCCGGCGTCCAGGGTGGCACCAGCAGAGGGTCGGCTGATCTGGATGCTCGATCGTTCTGCGGCGGCGCAACTGATCTCCAGGCACTGAAGGCTAAAGGCTTCATGATTCTCGCGGGCGACATCGGCGGAACAAAAACTAACCTGGCCCTCTACGAATGGACCACGGAGCGAACGAAACCGCTTCGCTTGGAATCCTTTCATAGCTGCGACTACACCTCCCTCGAGGACATCCTCACGGAATTCCTGAACCCACCTACTCTACAAGCAACGATGATCGAGGCGGAGTCATCTGGGCCTGAGGGAGGCCTCGCAGGCGATCAGTCCCAGGAACCTATCGTGCCTGCAGCTGCGTGTTTTGGCATTGCGGGACCCGTGATTGATAACCACAGTCACACCACTAATCTTCCCTGGATTGTTGATGGCCCCACTATTGCCAAGCAATTCTCGATTCCCCGCGTGCAGCTACTCAACGATCTTGAAGCCACCGCCTATGGCGTATTGTGGCTGAGGCCCGATGAGCTGGACGTGCTCAATCCTGGCCATCCACCGAAGAAACGGCAAGCCCTGACGCTGATATCTGCTGGAACGGGATTGGGTGAAGCGATTCTGTTTTGGGATGGGAAATCGTATCGGCCGATGCCATCTGAGGGGGGACATGCAGACTTTGCTCCCAACAATGATCAGGAAATTGACTTGCTTCGCTACCTGCGCAGCCAGTATCTTCATGTCAGTTACGAACGGGTGCTGTCCGGGCCGGGGTTGCACGCCATCTACGAGTATCTCCGCGATACAAAGAAAAACGAGCCGACGTGGCTGGCGGAGAAGATCAAGGCCGGCAATCCGGCGGCAGAAATTGCCGAGGCCGGCTTGACAGGACAGGCCGAGATTGCAAAACAGACATTGGATCTCTTTGCATCGATCTATGGAGCAGAAGCGGGGAACCTCGCACTGAAGGCGCTCTCCTTGGACGGTATCTATATTGGTGGCGGGATCGCACCCAAGCTGATTCAGAAGCTCCACGACGGCACATTCATGAAAGCCTTCATCAACAAGGGGCGATACAAACGCTTGATGACCAGCATGCCCGTCAAGGTCGTGATGAACCAACACACCGCCCTCCTCGGCGCGGCCTCTGTAGCTGGCGCTCTGTCTCACGCACCAGCCACATGACACCGGCCGACCTCGATAGTTTGAAGAAGGCCGCCGCGTTGAAAGCCGTGGAGTTCGTCCGCGACGGTATGGTCGTGGGATTGGGAACCGGATCGACCGCGAAGCACATGGTGGTTGCGTTGGGTGAAAAGGTCCGCGCAGGTATGCGATTGCGTGGGGTGCCAACTTCACAGGAAACTGCTGCGCTGGCTAAACAGTCTGGTATTCCGCTCATCGACACGGAGAATCGCTGGGAAATTGATGTCGCCATCGACGGAGCCGACCAAGTCGATCCAAGATTGAACTTGATCAAAGGCGGAGGGGGCGCGCTGTTAAAAGAAAAGATCGTCGCCGCCTCGGCCAAGCAATTTATTGTGCTCATCGATCACACAAAACAAGTTCCTGTCCTCGGCGGGTCGTTCCCCTTGCCAATCGAAGTAATTCCATTCGGTTGGGGCAGCACGGCTAGGGAAATCGAGCGCCTCACGAAGAGCCCGGTGGTACTGCGTGAACGGAACGGCGCGCCGTTTAAGACGGAAGCAGGCCATTTTATCGTCGACGTGCATCTAGCCCGAATCGAGCAACCAGCCGATCTGGAAGCCGTCTTGAATCACATTCCCGGCATTGTGGAAACTGGGCTCTTCGTTGCACGGACCGACATCCTGATCATCGGTAAGGCCAATGGCACGGAAACTCTCCGTGCGAAAAAGACATGACCGACACTGACAATCCCTACCGCCTACCTCGGCACGTCATCCCCACCCGATACGAAATCCAACTTGAGCCGGATCTGGACAAGGCTCTGTTTCACGGCCAAGAGACCGTGACCGTGATTGTCGTACAACCAACGACCGTGATCGTGATGAACGCAACGGAGCTGTCGGTCAATCAGGCCTACCTGGAGAACAATCAGACACAACGGCTGGACGCATCCATTGAATTGGACAAGGCGCTGCAACGATGCCACCTCACCTTTGCCAAGTCCGTGACTCCGGGCCAATGGCACTTGACCATCGTGTTTCGCGGAACCCTCAACGACAAACTACGCGGGTTCTACCGGAGCACGTACAAAGACGCATCGGGCATGACGCAGACGTTGGCCATCACACAATTCGAAGCGACAGATGCGCGGCGAGCCTTCCCCTGTTGGGATGAACCGAACTTCAAGGCCATCTTTGCGACAACACTGGTGGTCGATCCTAGCCTGACCGCCGTATCAAACACGTCCGTCATCTCAGAATCCGTCGAGAACGGCAAGAAAATTGTCCGCTTTGCCGACAGTATGACGATGTCGACGTATTTGGTCGCGTTCGTCGTTGGACGTCTGGAATCCACCACGCCGAGGTTCGTCGGCAAGACACCACTTCGACTCTGGACTGTGCCTGGCAAGCAATCCCTCACGGCATTCGGTCATGACATCGCAGCGGCCTCACTGGAGTTCTTTGAACGGTACTACGGCATTCCCTATCCTGGCGACAAGCTCGATCTGCTCGCGATCCCTGACTTCGCCTCCGGCGCTATGGAAAATCTCGGCGCCATTACCTTCCGGGAAACCGCGCTGTTGGTCGATCCCCACGGCGGGACCCATAGTGAGCTCGAACGGGTCGCCGACGTGGTCGCGCACGAGAACGCGCACATGTGGTTCGGCGACCTCGTCACCATGTCCTGGTGGAACGGCTTGTGGCTCAACGAGGCCTTCGCCACTTTTATGGAACTGCTGGCGGTGGATGCTTGGAAACCGGAATGGAAACGGTGGGACACGTTCAGTGTCGCTCGGGCCGTGGCGCTCTCCATCGATGGGCTTTGGAGCACGAGGCCGATCGAGTATCCCGTTCGGACGCCCAAGGATGCCGACGCGATGTTCGACGTCCTGACCTATGAAAAAGGTGCCTCGGTCCTCCGCATGCTCGAACAACATATCAGGCCGGATGTCTTTTGCGATGGCGTGCGCGACTATCTGAGGACCCATGCCTACAGCAACGCGGATACGAAGGATCTGTGGGTGGCCCTGGGAAAGGCGTCCCAGCAGCCGGTCCCTGAGTTGATGGACGGATGGATCTTCCAGCCCGGCTATCCCCTCGTGAGCGCGCGGCTCGCGGGAGATTTGGAGTTGGTGCTCACCCAGGGGAGATTTAGCTATCTCCCACGCGACGAAGCCTCGGACCAACACTGGCAGATTCCCGTTCAGATCCGCATCGACACAGGCGAGAACACTGAGTTGCGCCAACTCCTCCTCACAGAAGGCGAAACGCGGGTGACACTGCCACGGAATACTCGGCAGCTCCTAGTCAACGAGGGAGGGCATGGATTCTACCGAGTCCAGTATGACTCCCTGCTGCTCCAACGATTGCTTGACGGCGGATTGCCCCGTCTGGCGCCGACTGAACGGTTCAACCTCGTCAGTGATGCCTGGGCCACAACGCTTGCCGGCCAGATGCCACTTCCCGACTATCTTGGCCTCACCCGGCACTTTGCACACGAGTCGGACAAGAATGTCTGGGCCGTGCTGCTGGACTCTCTGTCCTTTCTCAATCGGATCATCACGGCGGATGAACAGCCTGCATTTGAGGCCTTTGTTCGATCCCTTCTCACACCGACCGTCCAGGAACTCGGATGGGTGCCGCATCCGGTCGACAGCGAACTTGTACGGCAATTGCGAGGCGAGCTGATTGGCGCATTGGGCAAACTGGGCAACGATCCTGATATTCAGAAACAAGCATCGGCGCATTACGAACAGTTCACGCACAATCCAGTTGCCGTCGAGCCGAACGTTGTGCCCGCTCTTGTCACAATTCTAGCTCACATCGGAAGCGAAGCCCGCTATGACGAGTTCTCTGAACGATACAGGGCAGCCGCAACTCCCCAAGAAGAACGGCGCTACCTCTTTTCCCTGGCAACCTTTCAATCTCCTGACTTACTGGCACGCACCTTGGCCCATACGATTGACGGAGAGATCCGCACGCAGGATGCGCCCTTCGTTGTCAGCGCCGGATTGAGCAATATCTACGGGCGTGAGTTGGCCTGGGAGTTCGTAAAGAAGAATTGGGGGCAGATGGACCGCCTGTTCCCCAAACAAGGTTTGCGCCGTATGTGCGGCGGAATCACCAACCTGGCGACCCCTGAACTGGAACAAGACGTGCGAACCTTCTTTGCCTCGCACGAGATCGACCTGGGCGGCAAGACGCTGGAGCAATACCTTGAACAGCTGCGCATCGCTGTCGCATTCCGCGAACGGGAATTGCCAAAGCTGAACGACCATCTGATTGCCTGATTCCACTAATGGACGGGCGCCAGCACGCTATTCGTGCCGGAGGACGGAGAGAGGCGGCTGGCCGAGAATTCTGTAGGTGCTAAGGAACCCCACCAACATGGTCAACGCGATCGTCGCCAGGCATCCCACGGCCAACACCGGAGACTGAAGACTCCACGATAGATCAAACACCGTGGCGAGCACGGCCCACGACAAGGCACTGGCCAAACCACTGCCAAGCAGTCCACCGATCGCGCCGAGGAAAGCATACTCCGCTGCAAAGCTGCAGGCAATCACACTACGCGTGGCTCCCATGGCTTTGAGAATCACTGATTCGTACAACCGGCGATAGCGCGTCGCGGCCAGCGCCGCCGCCATGACGAGGGCGCCCGACAACACACAGAAAAGCGCGACGGCGCGAATGGCAAACGACAGCCGATCTAGCATGCGCGCAAACCCATCGAGGACGTCGCCGACATTGATAGCTGTCACGTTCGGAAATAACGCGACGACGGCCTCCTGCAATGCTACTTCCTCGGACGGCGAGACATGCACTGTGGCCACATAAGTCATCGGGGCCCCATCGAGGGAGCCCGGTGAAAAAATCATGTAGAAGTTCGTCGAGAAGTTGCCCCAGTTCACTTTGCGGATATTGCTCACGTCTGCTGTAATTGAAACGCCTTGAACCTCGACTTCGATCGTATCGCCCACGGTCAAACCAAGAGATTTGGCGACTTCGGCTTCGATCGACACCAGCGGTTTCGCAAACACTTGGCCCGGCTTCCACCATCGGCCCTGGACGATTTCGTTGTCTTTGGGCAGCGTGTCAAAAAAGGTGAGGACGTATTCACGGGAAAGGTACCAATTCTTCCGTCGCTCGTCTTTTTCAACAGCTTGCTCTTTTCGAGCCTCCCCCTCGGATATCGCTTCGAGCGTGATCGGCTTGCCGTTGAGAGCGGAAAGTCGTGACCGCACGAGCGGAATCAATTCTGGAGGCTGGCCCCCTCGGCGCGTTCGCATCAAGCTGGCAAACCCTTCCCGTTGATCCGGCTGGATATCGATAAAGAAAAACGTCGGGGCATCTGTCGGACGATTGTCGCCCACCTGCCGGAGCAGCGACCGTTCGACCAGCGAGACGGTAACGACCACCATCACTCCAATGCCGATGGCGATGGTGATGCTCACCGCCTGGCTTCCCGGTCTCACGATGTTGCCGAAGGCTTGGCGCAGGATGAGACTGCCTGGGCGTGGCCATCGGTTCAAGAAACGGAGCATCATCCAGGCCAAAGTCCCCAAGAGAAGCACCGCGGCCACAAACGCGCCGAGGAACATAAGCCCCACTTTCCATGACCCTGCCTGCCAGATAGATAACAGCGCCAGTCCCAGCCCGATGATGAGCAACAGGCCTCCCTTGACTCGATCCTTCGTCAAGCGTGTCACCCAATTTCGCACGGGTTCGCCACCTTCAGCGGATACAGGCGGCAGGGTGTCTCGCCGAAAAATCATGGCGGGCTTGATGTCGCGGATCGTGAGCAACGGCCAGAGCGTGAACAGCAAGGTCGACAGGAGGCCAAGCGCTAATCCCTTCGCCAGTGGAACGATCGCCGTGCCGCTCAGATCTGCCGTGAACCCCAATTGATCGAGAAGATCCGAAGCCAGGAACCCCGCCACGACCCAGGGGAGTGCTTGCTGGAGAAGGATCCCGATGACCAAGCCGATCAGGCTCCCGGCCAAACCGAGCAGCAATGCCTGCAACAGATACGTTCCGATCACCGTTGCCGAATCCGCCCCGGCCGTTTTCAGAATGGCGATCGTGTTCAATTTTTCTCGGACAAACGCGTGAATGGAGATGGCGACTCCCAGTCCTCCGACGAACAGGGCCGTCAGTCCTATGAGGCCCAGATAGCGGGTGAGCTGTTCGAGGAATTGTTTGAGCTGCGGCTGCGCATCTCGGTATCCCGATACACGGGCTGATTCTGACGCCAACCGCTCCCGCAGCTCGTACATGAGCGGCTCTGGCGACATGGATGCCGGGATTTTCACCAGATATCGTTCGCGGACTCTGCTCCCCGGTTGAATCAGCAGTGCCGCGCGAAGACCCTCTTGTGAGAGCAACACGCGGGGGCCGAGACTGAACGCATTGGCCATCCGGTCCGGCTCAGTCCGGATGACGCCTGTGATGATGAACAGACTTTGGCCGATCTTCAGGCGATCTCCAACAGCCAACTTCATGCGAATGAGCAACGACTCTTGCACGACGGCGCCGTAACACGAGGCGTCAGGCGTGAAACGTGATGCGTGAAGCATCGTCGGAGAAGTCACAGACGATGCTCCAGATCTTGAACAGACCGAAATGGAAGGGGTCAATAACTCCGGTAGCGGCAGGCTCGGCTCGACCTTCACGGTACCGTACAGCGGATACCCAGACTCGACGGCCTTCAACTCGACAATCTGTGTTGGCTGGCCGCCCATAGGAATTTGCCCTGTCCTGGCCGCCATCGCCACCAGTTCGCTCACATGCGTGATGCCGAAATTGCGATCCGACAAGAATTCCAGTGTAGCCATGCCTTGGGGTCCGATCGAACGGGATAGACGGATTTCGAGATCCCCGCCCAACAGGCCACGGGCTTCTCTCGTGACGGCCTGTTCCACGTTCGCCCCGAAGAGAGACACCGCAACTACTGCACCGACGCCCACGGCAATGCAGACCAAGAAATACAGAAAGTGCCGCCAGGCCGCACGAGTCTCGCACCAGGCCATGTTCAGCATGAACTGCATCATGGATGCAGCTCGTCGATAATGCTGCGGACCGTGAGATCGGGCATGGAATCGGACTCCAGGTGCCCATCGCGCATGGAGACAACCCGCTGCATGAACGACGCCAAGGCGGCATCATGCGTGACGAGTACCAGGGTAGTGCCGTAGTCACGGTGCAGAGCCAAGAGGAGGTCGATCACGTGAGTGCCGGTCGTGCTGTCCAGATTTCCGGTCGGTTCGTCGGCCAAGAGGATGGGTGGACGGCAGGCAAAGGCGCGCGCCACGGCCACCCGTTGCTGCTCTCCACCAGACAGCTGTACGGGATAGTGCTCCGTGCGATCAGACAGTCCCACGGCTGCCAGCAATTCCGCGGCCCGCGCACCGGCTCTCCGCTCACCGCTCAGTTCTAGGGGAACCGCGACGTTTTCGATCGCCGTGAGGGTGGGAATCAAATGAAACGATTGGAACACGTATCCGATCTTCTCCCGTCGGAATCGGGCCATGCTGCTTTCCGATAGTGTGGTAATGTCCGTGCCGTCCAGCATGATGGTTCCGGTCGTCGGACGATCGAGTCCGGCCATCAACCCCAACAGAGTTGATTTGCCGCTTCCTGACGGGCCGATGACCGCCACAGTCTGTTTGGCGGGAATCGACAACGAAATTCCTTCGAGAATTCTCACGGAGCGGCCGGCCGCCGCGAGTATCATCGACACGTCTGTCAATTTAATCATGAACGATTCACTCTCACTGACAGGAAGACACCTCGAATGGTATTATACTGTACCGAGAAAAGGGGCAAGGGAATTTGCGGCGTAACGGACCGCGACATCACTATCTGCCTTATTGCTTGTCGGTGATCCTGACCGTGTTTGGTTTCCACGCGGCCGGTGCTATCGAGTTGTCCGACTCGGCAGATACCAGGCCACGCATTGTAGCCTTTGGCAACAGCCTCACGGCGGGGCTCGGCGTCAACAGGGACGAAGCCTACCCAGCCCAACTCCAGCGCCGGCTGGATGAGCTCGACTATCGCTATCGGGTGATCAATGCGGGCGTCAGCGGCGAAACGACCGCCGGTGGCCTCCGCCGTACCCCCTGGATGCTCGGCAGCAAACCCGATGTGGTTATTCTTGAGCTGGGCGGAAATGACGGGCTCAGGGGGCTCAGCCTCGAACAAACGACTCACAACCTCAGCCGGATCATTGAGCTATTGCGACAGGCCGGCACCACGGTCATCCTGGCCGGGATGAAACTGCCGCCGAATTATGGACAAGACTACATCAGAGGTTTCGAAGCCATCTATCCCAACCTCGCCAAGCACTATAACCTGGCCCTCATCCCGTTTTTCCTTGAGGGGGTCGCTGCGTCACCAGCGTTAAACCAGGCCGATGGCATTCATCCAACAAAGGAAGGCTATCAGATTATCGTTGAACAGGTGCTCAACGTGCTCGGTCCGGTGCTTCGAGCCAGAGCCAGGAAATCCCAAGCTACCCATGGAGGCAGTTAACGGTCTCGCTCTCAGCCAGCCCATGGGAGGAAACCGAGATCTCCGCGGCGGGGGAAAAGAGGCTTGGCTTGTTACGATTTTTTGAAGAAGGTGTCGTACACACCGTAGCCGAGAATCATGGCGATCAGCACATAGTACAGGGCAGTAATTCCGCTATAATCCGGGGCTCCTCCTTCGGCAGGAGCATTGGCCAATGCCGGCACGACCCCGGCAAGTAACGTGATTCCTGTCAGCAGACCCATCCCACCACTGAGTTTCTTCATAACCCTTCCTCCTCGAAGCAAGGTACGAAAACAAGGATATAATTGTACTGAAATTGATGGGCTTGGCGCAAGAGGTTGCTGCGCGTAGAGTGACTCTGCGCTATTTGGACGGAAATTTCTTGGTGAGGCTGTTGAGCGCGTCAGTAACTTCCTTAAAAGACCTTGCCATCTTGTCGAATTGGGTGCCCTTCTTGAGAAATTCGCTTGCCACGGCCGCGGGATCGGCCTGGGCCAGCGCCTCCCGCAATTCGTCGAATTCCTCCTGAATCAGCCGGACCCGCAGCAAACGAATGGCTGAGGACGTGCTGCAGTTGGCCGGCTTCGTCGAGAACGTGAACTACGTCAAGCAGAAGACGCTAGCCGCTGGGTCCCGCCCGGATTTCACCTTCCTGCTCCCGCGCAAGCTCACGTTGAATATGGACGTGAAATTTCCTCTCGATAACTACCTAAGTATCTGGATGCGGCATCCGACATCGACCGAGCGCGGCACCGGGCAGATTTTTTGCGGGACGTCAAGGCGCGGATCAAGGAAGTCGCCACGAGAGATTACATCAATCCTGAGGAGAATACCGTAGACTCCGTGCTGCTGTTCATTCCCAACGAGCAGG
>VGXB01000027.1 GCA_016873515.1 Nitrospira sp. | reverse complement strand
ATCGCTTGCGTTTCTCGTTTCTTAATCGACTGCTCAACTTTGCCATACGCTCTCCCTTCCGACTTCAACACAATGGATTCGTCGTCCTAGCTTACTCAGTAGTCTGATCGCCCACCGAACGGCAACAGCGCTAGGTGCCGCGCACGCTTGATCGCACGGGCAATTTCACGCTGCCGCTGCTGACTATTCCCCGTCATGCGACGAGGGAGGATCCGTCCATTCTCCGTGATGAATCGCCGCAACCATTCGACATTTTTCCAATCCACGGGCGTGATCACATCGATCACGCGACGTCGTCGTTCTTCAGGCATGCATCGCTCCTTGGTTGACTGGACTGAGATTGGCTCCCCCGGTCTTTCACCGACTCTTTGCCTAAACTTCACGCGTAACACGTGACGCCGTCAGACACGAACAAGTCCACGCACTGACGGAATCAACACGATGCGAAGAGATCAACCGAGAACGGGTGGACCGCGAGACTGAAGAGTGAAGACCAGCAGAATCGAGAAAATCTGCGGCATGGAGATCGTGACAGGACGTGACGGAACCAGCACGGACGGCAAAACAGACACCGCCACAGACAACCCCGAACTGGCGGCCCATTCCAACCATGCGTGAATATCGACATCGGAATGACTGGTATCTCCCGCCTGCATAGCCGAGTAGTGGTCGACGAGGAGATAGGGCAAGGGCAGCGCAACCAGCACATAGAGCACTGCCACGGCAGCGACGAGTACCCGTCGAGGTAATGGTATTTGCACCGATCTCAGCACGGGATTACACCAATCCATAGCGCGCTTCACATTTCAGCGCTCTTTCGTCGAATTCTTGTGCGCCTACACCGACCCACTGTCCCTGCTGGACCGTAAAACATTGCGCGCAGGTCTGGTCATAAAAGGGCGATAGGCCGATGATCCACTCACGGGAAAACTCTCGTTGGTATTCCTTGGGGAGGAAGGCCATGAACCCGGACGGTGGTGGTGAAAACTCGGACATCTCAACTCCTACTGCACCGCGGCGGGCCCCGGGACAGTCCCCTTCAGTTCACGCACTTTGTCCGCCAGACGGATAATATGCTCCGGCGTGATGTCGCGAAACGATAACATGGCATCCTCGTGCCCGGCCTGCGCGCACATCGCCATGGTGTAGCAATTCGTCCCGCCCCGCACGATCTTCAAGGTCAGATTCGCTTGATGGCAATGGACCCCGATAAACAAACAAGCATCGATCCGGTTGTGCCAAATCGTCAAGTTCGGATGGTTCGGGTTGATCTCAACCTCCGGATTGATCTTCGGATATTTGGGTCGATAGTCCGGCATTGGAATCAACATCGGCTGCTGATTGGGCCCCACACTCTCCTTCAACACAGTAAAGAGATGACGAATCGCCTTCGCCTTCTTCTCGGCTGTGGGCGTCCAAGCCCACAACACCAGTGGTCCCGGAAAGATCGTTGGCACCTTGGCGCTCAGGAAGCGCCGCGCCGCCTCCTCCATCGCCTGCTCCTCACGCACGATATATCCGTGCACGATCGCTTCGCCTGGATTGGGTAATCGCACACCCATGCTGGCCGCAGCCGGTGGCAAAAAATGCTCAGGCCCAGGACGAACCTCGTAACGCATCGCAGGAATCCTCACATTTATAAATGCAATTCATTTGCAATACTGGCAGCATCATACACGGATAGAATCCCCGATGCAAGACACCCAATTGGTTCTATGGATCGGCGCCCTATCCCGCTCCGAACCCATCGGGACAATCAGCATGGTAGAATACGACCGCCGGTTCGAAAAACGGCAACGGGCGTACGTCCTTTATCCCAACCTCACTTCGGCGAGTCACCGACAGGTGGCCCAGAAGCCAGGCGCCTACCGGCATCGAGCGCACCGTACGTCACAATCAGATCGGCGCCGGCGCGGTGTATGGCACTGAGCGATTCTAATAACGCCTCCTCGTAGCTGAACATGCCAATTGCCGCAGCAGCCTTGAGCATGGCGTACTCCCCGCTCACGTGATAGACCGCGACTGGAAGAGTTGAATGGCCCCGAACGAGAGACACGATGTCCAGATACGGTAAACCGGGTTTCACCATCAGCCAATCCGCACCCTCTTCTTCATCCAGCCGGATTTCCTTCAACGCCTCGCGGTGATTCGCGGGGTCCATCTGATAGGTCCGCTTGTCACCGACCCGCGGGGCGCTCTCCAGTGCTTCACGAAACGGCCCATAGAATGCCGAGGCATACTTCACGGCATAACTGCAGATGCCGACCTGTGAGTAGCCTGCCGCATCCAATGCCTGACGGATCACCCCGATCCGTCCATCCATCATGTCTGAGGGAGCCACAAGATCCGCCCCAGCCTGCGCTTGAACTACGGCCATCTCCGCCAACAACGGAAGGGTCGCATCATTGTCGATCTTTCCATCAATCACCACTCCGTCATGTCCGTCCGATGAATAGGGATCGAGCGCCACATCACTGAGGATCAGCAGATCCGGAGCCGCGGCCTTCAGGGCGCGGATCGCCCTCGCCATCAACCCGTCCCGGTTGCGACTTTCCTGTCCTCGCGGGTCCTTGAGGTGATTCGGTACCACCGGAAACAACGCGATGCCGGCGAGGCCGGCACAGGATGCTTCCGCGACCTGCTCGATAGCCCGGTCGATCGAGATCCGCGCGCAGCCCGGCATGGAGGCGATCGGCGTGATCTGTCCGACCCCTTCCTGCACAAACAGAGGCCAGATCAGCTGCCGTGAGGCAAGCCGATCAGTCGATTTCCTCGCCCGGAGCGCCATGCGTGTACGATGGAGCGGGGACGATTCGCAGCGCGTGGGTGGAATCGAGTGAAGGCTCATTCCTAAGGCTCCTTGACCAGTCGCATCAGGCAGTCAACTGCCTCGGTCGTGAGCGGTTGGCCCTCCATCACGTTTAACCAGACCGCTTCGCACTGAATAACCGCTGGAGAAATCGTAAATCCTTTGCTCTCCACGACAACCCGCATAGCCGATGTCGGCCACTCCACGACTTGATTCCATACCACCCGCATGGCCGGATTGATCCCTTCATTCCCAAGCGTCGCACGCAACGCCGCGACCCCCTCCAACGCCCAGATGTCGGGATAGGACGGGCGAACCGGCACGAACACCTGGTCGGCCGCACGCAGAATGCTCGTCGTCATGTCAGACAACATCGGCGGTCCGTCGACGACCATCCACTCGAATCTCGGCGCAAATCTGGATGCTTGCTCGTGCACGATCGGCTGAATCTGCGAACGGGCCACGACACGGAACCGTTCTCCCCAGTGGCTCGCCCATTCACTTGCCGTCCCTTGCACATCCGCATCCAGCAAGAGCACGCGAGCCCCCTGCTCCGCCAATGCCATCGCGGTCGCAATCGCCAGGGTCGTCTTTCCCGTGCCGCCCTTCTGGTGGAGAAACGCGACCGTGCGCATGGATCCCGCTCACGCGGCGCGGGGCCCCCAATGTCGAATCCGCCCCCCGACGACGGTCATTATGACCCGACCACGCACCGACCATCCGGCAAACGGCGTATTCCGTCCTTTCGAGAGAAACTGTTCCGGGTCAACGACCCATTCACGCGTATGATCCACCACGACAATATCGGCCGATGCCCCTGGCTTCAGCGTGCCGCCCGGCAATCCCAACAAGCCGGCCGGTTTGCTGGTCAAACACTGCACGGCACGTTTCAGAGACAAGACGCCCTGCTCAACGAGCCGCAGCGTCAAGGCCAACGCCGTCTCCAGTCCCACGATCCCGAACGGGGATCGATTCATCCCCCATTGTTTTTCATACTCCGCGTGAGGGGCATGGTCTGTCGCAATCGCGTCGATGGTTCCGTCTGCAAGCCCCTCCAGTAATGCGTCTCGATCTCGCTCGCTCCGCAACGGCGGATTCATCTTGGCATTGACGCCTCGCTCACGAACCGCTTCGTCGGTCAACGTGAAATGATGTGGACAGACCTCGGCCGTCACCCGCAACCCCTTGACCTTGGCCTGACGCACTAGGTCTACTCCGACCGCCGTGCTGAGATGGGCGACATGGAGTCGCGCACCCGTGGTTTCTGCCAACTTGATGTCTCGCGCAATCATTTGAAACTCTGCGCCTGTCGGAATGCCCTGGAACCCCAACACACGCGACACCGGCCCTTCGTTCATACAGCCACACCCTGATAGGGTCAGATCCTCGCAATGATCAATCACAGGCAGATCGACATCTGATGCCTGTTTCATTGCCTGTTGCATAACCTCATTGTTCATCACCGGCCGTCCATCATCAGACAGCGCGACACAGCCCGCCTCTTTCAAGGCTCGAAAATCGGTCAACTCACGACCGGCTGCCCCCTTGGTAATCGCGCCGATCGGATAGACCTTGGCACGATCGGCTTCGCCGGACTTCCGTTTAATCAACTGCGTCACCGTCGGTTCATCGTTCACCGGCTTCGTGTTCGGCATGCAGCAGATCGACGTGAAGCCCCCTGCCACGGCTGCCGCCGTGCCGGTGGCAATGGTTTCCTTGTATTCAAAGCCTGGCTCGCGCAGATGGACATGGAGATCGATGAGGCCCGGCAGCACCAGCAACCCTGTCACATCCAGGCACGCTGCCTCCCGGGGAGGAGCCACATCCGGCGAGACCACCGCATCGACCACTCCATCTTTGATCCACACATCCGCTTCGCCGTCCCATCGGCCCGGGTCAAGCACCCAGCCGCCGGCCAGGACTAGAAAGGAGGGTTGCTCCTCAGTATTGAGCCTATTGACCATCTGCCACCATCAGGCTAAACTTACGCAGCGCCGTCCTCTCTCACAAAAGGAGTTCCCCGATGAGCGATCATTCCATCCATGAGCATCACAGGCATCAGCACGGAGCGAACTGTGGGCATCTGGCCGTCTTCCATGACAGTCACATCGATTATCTCCATGACGGACATCTTCATCATCCGCATGGCGACCATGTCGATGAACATCGGCTTGGTATCACCACGCAGAACCCGGTGGGATGCACCCCCACCCATCGCTGCAAGGGGCATGAGACCGGACATCGCCATGGCACGAACTGCGGACATCAAGCCGTGCCGCACGGAGACCATATCGATTATCTGGTCGCCGGCCATTTGCACTTCGCCCATGGCGCGCATTGTGATGACCATGGCGCGCTACAACTCGCGTAGAAACTATTCATCACTACCGGTGGGGGGCGCCTGACTCAACGACATCCCGCGCTCGCCACTCAGCCGTTGCAGAAACCCGCTGACCTCTGCCGGTCGCATCTGATCGTGCGGGATTTCGATTTCGAGAAAAATCCCGTCCCGCAACGCGAAGAGCCCATGGCGATGCGGTAATGATCCTCCACGCTGACTCCAAATGCCGACACAAAGGCCTCTCGACTCGCTGGATCCGCACAACAGAGGGAATACCCTGCGGCACGAATATTCGGATGGAACCGATCGACTTCCCGCCAATGATCTTCGTGGTCCGCGGACACATGCACGATCGTCCATTCCAACAGTTTCTCGCTGCCATGTTCCTCGAGCGCCACGATCTGTGCCATACAAGCATGCTTCTGGATGTTCGGCAACGTCGAGACCAGGACCAGACCACGGCGAAGTTCATCGGCCGTGAGCGATGTATCCGCCAGCCTTGCAGCCAGAATGGTGAACTCGGTGGTCAGGCGCTCTCCAGGAGATGGAGTCCGTCCCTGTAAATTAATGACCCGATCTCCCAGCTGTGCTTCCCTGCTCATCTTGTGAACTCGCCGCGTTAATGTGGCACCATCGTTAACAGTGCGATGGTCACCATCCCCACGATCATCATGGCAAACTGCCAAACCCCTTTTGCTGCCCCCATGCGCCCGTGCAGACCAGGCACTAGGTCCGCTAACCCAATGTAGAGAAAACTCGCGGCCGCCACACTGAGGGCATAGGGCACGATCGCCTCCGCATAGCCAAGCCCTCCATAGGCAGCAACGGCGCCAACCAACGTCCCCATCCCCGAGAGCGAATTCCAAAAAAAGGCTTTCCCACGAGAAAACCCGCTCGACAAAAGTATCGTGAAATCGCTGAGTTCTTGCGGGACTTCGTGCCCCAACACCGCGAGTGTCGTGACAAGACCGAGTCCTGGCGACGCTACACAGGCGGCACCGATGGCGATACCGTCTGCCATGTTGTGAACTGCGTCACCGATCAAGATCAACATGCCGGTTTTTTTCTCCATTCCGTGCTCATGACCGTGCCCATGGGAGTGCTGGCGGTCTTCGGGCAGATCTCCGTGCGAATGTCTCCAGATCACCGTCCATTCCAGTACAAAAAACAGGACGAGCCCAGCCAAAATCGCGATCCCCACTTCGTAAATGGGAATATGTTCCAACGCCTCAGGGATCAGCCCGATGATGGCAGTGGCCAACATCGTACCTGTAGCATAGCTCAGTAGATACGGCATCGCGCGCTGACGCCACCCGTCGGGAATGAATAGGACAACGGCAGCAGGCAACAGAGCCCCCAGACTCCCAAGCAAACCCATCAGAACGATAAATCCCCAGGACGACTCAGCAGGAAGCGTCATGATAGGTGTTTCTTTTCTCGATAGTCGGCATATCGCTGTTCACAGGGGGTAACAGACAGATCTTCCAGGAATCGTGACCACTCACTATGGGTGGAGACATCAACACCCTCGGATCGAGCTTCTCGGTGGAGGATGATCTGAAGGTCAAGGAGCAGGTCTGACTCGTCGATATCGGCTTCCGAATCGACCCGCAACTGGGCGAATAATGCTCGGTAGATGCGCTTGAGTTCATCGAGCGAACAATCAAGTGCAAAGCGGTTCTGTTGCTTCGCGATGCGTGATTCCAACGGAGACATGGCGCTCCTCGATCTCTCTGTCCATTCGTGCGCGATCCTGACCTGTCAGGCTGACATCAGACAAGCCAGGAGTGTTTGATGACAGGACGCGGGATTGTAATTTCGACCGATCAACACCAGAGCGGGATCCGGTTCCTGCAGAAATCGAACGATGCCGACCCACCGCGTGACCGGGGAGGCATACTGAATCTCATACAGCTCCTGCTCACCAGAAAACCGACAGACCCCTTTGACCCGATCAAGGCCAACCGGAAGATGGTCGAACCACTCGGCAAATCGACCTCGATGCAGTGGACCGGTCAGAGGAATCGTCGTTACCATCGGATGTGCAGGAGTCGATCCAAACGCCACATTTCCAACTCGTCGCTTGGGTTGTCGTTCTTGCGGCTGAAGTACCAGCACAGGGTCCACGGCAGCCTGCGACACCTGCCACAGTCTGGCATGCCCTCTATCACGAATCAGCGCTGTTCGAAACCGTTCCCGTTCGGAGGGAGAGTAGAGATCTTGCTTATTCACAATCACTTCGTCCGCATATTGCATCAGGGTCGTATATCGAGAACCGATGGGACGCCCGGCATGTGGAACACTTGGTTCGATGACTGCGATCACTTTCTCCAACCGTACGAAAGCGAGACAAGTAGGATCGGTCACGGTCTCGATGACGTCTTCGATGGTAGCAATCCCCGAGCACTCCAGCACCACCACATCAACGCGCTGTTGCCCGACAAGCTCAGCCAAGCCCTCGATGACTCCGTCACGGGCATCGCAGCAAACACAGCCTTCGGTGATGTTCCAAACAGCAGCGGCCGACCCACCGGCATGGGCGCCATCCAGACTGATTGCGCCGGCTTCGTTCATTAGCACGCCGACTCGTTTGCTGGCATCACACCAGAACGTAAGCAGCTGCATCAGCAACGTCGTTTTGCCGGCGCCTAGCGGACCTACCAGAACGTACAGAGGTATTCGAATGGATTCAGTCATCGGCATGAGGCGGATGCTCCTGCTTGACCCGAGGCAGGAGCTCCGTCAGATTACAGGGTTTGTGAGTGATGTCGAGTTGCGGGAGAATGATCTTCTCCACCCCCAGGCGGCAGGCGCCCGTGCTGCCGGGAAGAAGAAACACGATCGTATCGCCGCAGACGCCGGCATCCGCTCTCGACTGGATCGTTGACGTACCGATCTCGCTGAAACTCATCCAGCGAAACAGTTCGCCGAAGCCCGGAATCGGCTTGGTGTAGAGAGATCGTACCGCATCCGGCGTGACATCGCGCTGCGTCACGCCGGTTCCACCTGTCACGATGACGAACTCTACTTTCGGATCGGCAATCCAACCGGCGATAATGCTCCGAATGGTTTCATAGTCGTCCTTGCATAATTTGCGATCAGCCAATCGGTGGCCGGCCTTGGTGAGCCGTTCGACGATCAGATCCCCACTCGTATCGGTTTCGGCGGTACGCGTATCGGACACCGTTAAGACGGCGACCCCCACAGAAACTTGCTCCTGAACTTTGGTATTCATAAATATCCCTCTTCATGGTCGGTTAGCGCATTGCGCACCACGCTCACCAAATGCTCAGCCTCCGATATCGTCACCGTCCAGCGAAGACCGGCAGATCCCCCGATTGCCTCCTGAACCAGTACGGCGATAGCTGGCTTAGCGTCCGTGCTTCCACTGCATGTTCCAGACGCTTCAATAGCGCACCATCAGCCTGAGCCCGATCCCAGGCGCGGCAATAGAGTGTGAACAACGGCGCGATGGAGGTTGATTTCGCAGTCGAATCTTCCCGGACCAGCCCTACCGCTCGCTCCCCATCAGCACTCAGCGGCCAAAGTGACTTTCTCCCGTACTCACTCATGCCGTGACCTCATGCTCCGATAGCTCGATCACTCGCGTCTTCACCAGTCCTCGCTCGCCAAATGAGACGCGCCGACGCCAGGGAAGCCAGATGCCATTGACGTCGGTATATTCATTGACGTAGCTCTCCATTCCGATCACGGCCTGCCCATCGAGCGTGAAATAGGTCATAACATAGTGGCTGGAATATCGTTTTCCATCCGGCGCATGATCACAGCGCTCGATGGTATTCACCCGGCGTTCCGTCATCGGCGTGATCCGCCCGATCTGGGTGTACTGGCCATCCTTGATCCGGTACCAGGAATCGAGTCGTCCGCCAGTCAGCAATACACGGCGGCCTCGCGGATGCGATACAGCGGGATCATCCTGAGGATCGAAGGATAGTACATATTTCCCATCGCCCTCCTCGAACGTCGAAAAAGCCAAGTGCATTCCCTGGGTCCAGAGCCGTTCTCGTACCCATTCTTGAAGAGTCGTATCGGCTCCATTCAACGCAACCGTCGTATCCTTTCTCGGCACCAAACTGACCCGGCCGGTGTAGACACGCCCCTCATCGCTCAGCGAGAGTCTCGCTCGATACCCTCCAAAGTCTACCGGCCACCGATACATACGACCATGGGCGTCTTGAACCAGACGGCGCGCTACCGGATCATCTACAGGCTTTGGCGCCTGGACTTCCATCGGTTTCAACTTCTCGCCTCCTTGCATCATGACGTCCTCCTTGTCGCACCACTCCATTGTGTCGTTTGACGTTTCCTCCGGCGGGCCGGCCTCACCAGACAGGTTTCCAAGCCCTCGAGAAATCGTTGCCACGGCACGCGCCGTCCGATGACCACGAGTCTGGCTTGTGATTGCTTGCCCCCTCTGTAGGGAGTCAGTGCCAACGACCCCATGATCCATTGGAGTTCTTGATACCCGGTTTGTCCCTGGACTTTCACAAAACCCTTCATGCGGATCACGGATCGCTCGAACCGCTTCAAGCAAGCTTCGAGACGAACGGGATCAAACGGTTTCAGAATCTTGAAACTCCCGCTCTGATACCCAGTCGCTGAATCCTTGATCGCCCCCTGTTCAATTGATGGTATCCTCATCATTACCGCACTCGTGAACAGTCGGCCCACCTCAACTTCGGCATGCACTGCTCGGACAATCTTGGCCGTCGGATTCACGATCTTGATACGTTGTTCAACAAGATTGGCCTGATGCTCATTGATTTGATCCACCTTATTCAACACCACCACATCGGCCTGCTTGAGATGATCTTCGGCTGCAGGCCAGTAAGCGCCGAGCTTCACAAACCGAGGCCCATCAACCATAACGATCACCAACGCCAAGATCCCTCTGGTTTTTGAGTTCGACTGGGCCAGCGCTTTCTCCACTCCCATAACTACTTGCCCGGTATCCGCCAACCCGGTGGTCTCGATAAACAGCGGCGCCCCCTTCGTCTCCTTCACCAAATGTTCGACTTTTTCGCTGAACTCTCTCGACAGATCACAGCAGATACAGCCGCTGAGCAGTGTTTGGAGTTCAATGTCGTTCGAGCGAGGATGATCATGGAGCAAGGCCCCATCCACATCGACTTCCCCGAATTCATTCATGAGCACGGCCGGCTTCACCCCTCTCTCCAGTTCGTGCGCCAATGCCCGTTTGAGCAATGTGGTTTTCCCGCTCCCCAGAAATCCGGCGATCACATAGACCGGCACCACCTTGGTACGTCGATGAGCATGATCAGTGCTGGTCATGGTGCGACCCCCATCTGACAGCCAAATTTTCGACATCAAACAGACCAATCTCGTCGGCCGTTTTATGAATCTTGTACTGTTGAGTATTGCCCGGCCCTTTGAGCAGGGCAATCACGGTTTCAATCGGCGGACAGCCTGGTTCGCAGCATTTCAATTCCGTGACCATAACCGTCGTCTCGTTGTTCAGATGAAACACCGCTCTAGCCCACGCTTTAATTCGATCGGCCTGATTTCCCGGAATCGTCCGTTTTCCACCAAACAGGTTCATGCCCCATCCGCGATGCCATGAACGGAGAAGAGCGACACCGCACCGTCACTGGCACCGATCGCCAATCGGGATTCAGTGGAACTCCAGGCCACGCACGACAGCCCACCTGCCCTGTTTACTTCTTGGCTCAACAGCGGTTTGGGCGTCTGCGGTTCCCAGAGGCAGAGCAAGCCATCTTCTCCCACCGTTGCAACAAGCGATCGGTTGGGATGGCAAGCAATCTCTTGAATCCATCCCAAATGTCCCTTGAAGAGGCGACCGCCGGCCCCTTCAAATTTCTTCATATTCCAGGAGACTAAGGATGGACCGGACGCGGTGAACAGATTGAGACCGTGATGATCGAATCGCACCGACGTAACCTTCACGGGATAGCCGGACATATGCCAGTTCTGGTCACTGTCCGTACGGAACAGATGGACCGATCCGTCAAGGTTTCCCGAGGCCAGGTATTCCCCGCTCGGACTCACCGCGATGGTCAGCAGGGCTCCATCGTAAGGAAATGGACGAACCGGCTTCTCCTGTCCGATCTTCCACAGCCACGCTCCCCCATAGGCAGAGGCGACGACACCGTCGCCACGCGGCATCCAGGTGACGGCTGATATCGTCGTCTTGTATGCTGGAACTTCTGCGGCAAGTTGAGCGATTGAGACCGGGTCGATACTCCAGATGCGAAGCACTTTCCCTGCCGACGCAGTCAGGAACTTGCCATCCGGCGACCAGGCCAGATGTTCCACCCACGAACCTTGCACGCCGACGGGAAGCACCGCACGCTCTTCTCCGGTATCGCCGTCCCAAATTCGGACGACTCCATCCTGCCCTCCCGTTGCCAACTCCTGCCGCGTTGGATGCCAGACTAGCGTGAGGGCTGACTGCTGATGCCCTTTCAGATCACAGATAGGGTGGAACGACGCCGCTTTCCAAACTGCCACCTGACCCGACGCAGAGCACGCGGCAAATCTGGTTCCATCGGATGCGAATGCCACGCGATGGACATAGTCACCGAGCATGGCTCGCCCGATCGGACTGAGCGTGACAGCCACCTGAGGCTTGGCTAGGCGAGGCATGACCGAAATCCCTTCATGAGCGCGGCGCGATCCAAATCTTTCCCGATAAATACCAGCTGGTTATTGCGAACCTCCCCGGATTTCCAGGGACGATCCGCCTTCCCGTCAAACAGCATGTGCACCCCCTGGAACACAAACCGATGGTCACGGCCCTCGACGTTCAGAATGCCCTTCATCCGATAGATCTTCGTCCCCATTGTACTCAGTACTTCGCGGAACCAGTCGTTGACTTTCCCCTCATCGACCAGTCCATCCTCAACGAGGGCTACGGAAAACACACTAGGATCATGCTGATGTGCCTCTTCTCCGAGGAAGTTGGGATCGATTTCGAGCTTGCGACTCAAGTCGAATGCGCCGATATTAAGCAAGTGATTGATCTCAATTTGCGCATCCTTGGTCCGATGAATCTTTGCCATCACGTTGATCGCCCGGATGCGCGCTTCCAGCTTATCAATGTCTTTCGACAGAACAAGATCGGTCTTGTTCAATAAGATGACGTCGGCAAACGCGATTTGCTCTTTGGCCTCTGGACTCGTGTCGAGATGCTCCCAAATATGTTTGGAATCGACGACAGTCACGATGCCATCCAGCAACAGCCGACGCTTCATTTCATCATCGACGAAGAATGTCTGCGCAACCGGCGCAGGATCGGCCAATCCGGTCGTCTCGATCACCATGTAGTCGAATTGATCTTTCCGCTTGAGAAGATTCCCGATAATCCTGATCAAATCACCGCGCACCGTGCAGCAGATGCAGCCGTTATTCATCTCAAAGATCTCTTCATCTGCCCCGATGACGAGCTGATTATCGATCCCGACCTCACCGAATTCGTTGACGATGACTGCCACACGTTTGCCGTGCTCGGTCGTCAAGATACGATTGAGTAGAGTTGTTTTCCCTGCACCAAGAAAGCCGGTGAGCACCGTAACCGGTATCGGAGGTAACAATTCCATCGTGGTCGCCATACACACCTCCTCATGAGAAACACTGAGCAACCTCTCGAACACCTTCTGCGGAAGAAGATCGGAGATTACGCCTCAGGGTAATGAAGAACGCCCGAGTTTTGGCGTGCCGAGTTCCAAGAGGCGAAACATATCAACTATCCAATCTTCTCGTCCCCGCACAAGGCGCAGAGAGACACATTTCAGATGCAGACGCCCTACTCTGAGTGTTCGCGAAACGTGTCGGCCACGAACGTCTACTCCAACAACAACAGCTGGGGCGTCAAAGCCAGCAACCCATAGCCGACACTGAGAGTCCATCGGCTCACTGTTCCGAGACATGTTTTTACCGGCATTGCGGGCACCATCCAAAAAACTCCAACGCATGACCGTCCACAGAGAATTGAGTTTGTTCTTCAATACGCTTCGTCAAATTCTGTAACGGGCACAGCATCAGATCAATGATTTTCCCACAGCCTCGACATTGAATATGATGATGGTGGGCCCGGCCATGGCAGACTTCATAGCGCATCTGCCCTTCATGAAAGCCGATGGCACTCAACAAACCCAGCCCTTGGAGCATCGCCAGATTGCGGTATACCGTAACGAGATCAGCCCCTGCCCGAGCCTTGATTAAGCGCGCATGTATCTCGGCGGCGGTGATAGGAAAGTGGCTCTGTTCGAGTACTGCCAGAATGGCTATTCTGGCCCTTGTCAACTTCTTCCCGCCCGCTTTGAGACTGTCACGAATTGAGTTTGGCATCGACTATCATAACTGCAACTTATTTGCATGTATCACGCCAGGAAAATCAATGTCAAGCTGACATACCCATCCATAAATCGCGAACTTAATTCCTGAAGACAACCTGAATCCAGACAACAAGTATGAAAGGCTGTTGCACCCCGCCCGCAATCTAAACTACTGCTTCACAATCACGGATCCGCATCGGTCAGTCGCTATCTCACCGCTCTTGATAATATGGCTGCGGCACAATTAGGGGGAACCCACGAGCGGACCCCAAGATTGACGAAATCAGTTTAAACGGGCTCTTGCGAAAACTCACCCTGTTCCTTTAGGCTCCACAACACGATTTTGCTCAGTTCCAAGCACGCAGAAAGCTAAAGTGTGTGAAACTCATGCGAACCTTTTTCTCAGTTGCATTCCAATGCTGGTCGGCCATCGTACTGTTGGGAGCCAGCGCGCATGGCATGGCCATGGCCTCGCCGCCTGACGACGACAAGGCGCAGACCATTGTCCACATGCTCGACTATGTTGGAGTCGACTACGCTGACTCCGTGCGAGATGGTCATGTGATCAATGCTGAAGAGTATGCGGAACAACGCGAATTTGCTGCTCAAGCGGTTACGCTTCTCAGCCAGTTACCCCCTATTCCAGATCAAGACAAGCTGGTGCAACAGGCACGCGAGCTATTGGCCCGTATCGAGGCCACCGCCTCAGGCAGCGAGATTTCTACGCTCACTACTCAGCTACTGACCAGCGTGATTCACGGATGGCAGCTGCGTGTAGCTCCACGGCAGCCCCCAGACCTCCAGCAGGGTCAGCGATTGTTTGCGCAACATTGTGCGGGTTGCCATGGCGCGCAAGGCCGTGGCGACGGACCGCTGGCCAAGGAAATAAACCCAGCACCTCGTGACTTTCACGACGAAGTCCGCATGCGTCAGCGCAGCCTCTATAGCTTGTACAGTACCATCACGCTCGGTGTGCGTGGCACACCCATGCGTGCCTTCGGCGAACTCTCGGAAACCGACCGCTGGACCCTGGCCTTTTTTGCAGGTGGGCTGCATGCCAAACCTGAACTCATAGCGAAGGGCGCGTCACTGTGGCAGCAGGGAGAGGGACGATCCGATTTCCGCAGCTTGCGCGCGCTGGTCACGCAAGTGCCAGATCAGCATGCCCCAGCCGGCTCATCGATTGACGCCGTCCATGCCTACCTCACACAGCAGCCACAGGCACTACAAACTTCAGCACGAGAACCACTGTCCTTTGCGCGCGCGAACATCGAGGAGGCGGATCGGGCCTATGCGAACGGCAACCGGGACAAGGCTCAACGGTTGGCCATTGCGGCCTATCTCGAAGGATTCGAAATGATTGAATCGGCGCTCAATAACGTCGACGCCACACGGCGCGCGGAGGTCGAGCACGAGATGATGGCCCTCAGAACGGCCATTGATGAGGAGCGCCCCCCAGCGGCGGTAACCGCACAAGCGATGACGATCAAGGTGCTACTTGACCGCGCTACCGACGCACTCGTGGATGGCAGCTTGCCCCCGAATACTGCGTTTGTGAGTTCGTTGGTGATATTATTGCGCGAAGGACTGGAGTCGATTTTGATTATTTCGACCATCGTCGCCTTCGTCGTCAAGACTGGCCGTCGTGACGCGCTACCCTACATCCACTTTGGTTGGATTGGCGCCATGGGGCTGGGCACTATTACATGGAGCATCGCCCACTACACGCTCAGTATTTCAGGCGCTAATCGCGAATTGACCGAAGCCCTCACCGCCTTGCTGGCTGCAGCCATGCTGCTCTACGTGGGCTGGTGGCTGCACAGCCGTTCGAATGCGCAAGCCTGGAATCGATACGTCCGCGAGCACCTCACCGCGGCGCTAGCCCGACGCACCCTCTGGGCAATGGCTGGCATCTCGTTTCTTGTCGTGTACCGCGAGCTGTTTGAGGTGATTCTGTTCTATGAAACCTTATGGGTGCAGGCCGGAACGGTTGGACATGAAGCGGTACTCTGGGGCATTGCCTCTGCAATGTTGCTGCTGGTCTTAATCGGCGGCATAATTTTTCGCTACAGCGTCCGCCTGCCGATCGGACCTTTTTTCACAATCGCCTCGAGTCTGCTGGCGATCATGGCCGTGATCTTTGTGGGGAACGGCATTGCGGCCTTGCAAGAAGCGGGTGTGCTCAATGTGACGAGAATCCGCTTCGTCTCACTCCCGCTTCTGGGTATCCACCCAACCGTGCAAACGCTGGTCCCTCAAGCGCTCATACTCGCCTTGATCGCGGTTGGGCTATGGACCAACCGCCCAAAGGCAGAATAACGAACATTCATATTGCCACCCATGTTGATCGATACCCATACCCACCTTGACGACGCCCGCTACAACGATGATCGGGAATCTGTGATCGCGCGCGCGCGCGCGGCTGGTGTCGAAGCCTTTGTTACAATCGGCTGCGATCTTGCAACCAGCCAGGCGGCCGTGCAACTCGCAGACCGGCATCCCTTTGTCTATGCATCGATCGGCGTACATCCACACGAGGTTAAACACATCGGAAACGGGTGGTATGACGAGTTCCGCCGACTGGCCCATCACAAGAAGGTCGTCGCCTATGGCGAGATCGGACTGGATTATCACTACAATCATTCCTCGCCGAAAGAACAGCGGGAACGGTTTCGCGAGCAAATTCAGTTCGCACGCGAACTGGCGCTACCCGTTATCATCCATACGCGGGAAGCCCAGGAAGATACGATTGCGATTTTGAAAGAAGAGAAGGCGTCAGAGATCGGCGGGGTGTTTCACTGCTTTTCAGGAGATGCCTGGCTGGCGAAGGATGCCTTGGGGCTGGGATTCTATCTCTCGTTCTCCGGGATACTCACATTTCAGAACGCCACCATACTGCGTGAAATTGCAACCACCGTCCCGCTTGATCGCCTTCTTATCGAAACCGACTGTCCTTACCTTACGCCGACACCCCATCGAGGAAAACGGAACGAGCCGGCCTATGTCACACAGGTAGCCAAGCAACTTGCCGCACTCCATCCCAAACTCTCCGAGAAAGATATCGAACGAATGACCACCGAAAACGCCAAACGCTTGTTCAAAATCGCTTGAGCTGATTCTGCCGGCGGCGTTGTGATTTTGGCAATTTCCTGGGATTTCCCTTCTTTTCTGCCCCCCGATCCAGTCGCACGTCATCGCCCATATCCAATTCCTTATACGGTACGGCACCCGCTGACCGTGTGGGCCGGCTCAGTTTTCCAGCAAACTCCTGTGCCCTCATCACAAAAGCCTGATGCGATCTGGCCACATTGACGATCTCATGGTCCGAGCTAACGACCGCGCAATCAGATCCATACTCACGCACCAACCGCTGGATGACCTGGTCGGCCTTCTCGCCTCGCTTGGAATAGATTACTTCCACACCAGCTCGGTGTTCATGCTGTTCCAGTGGCTGTCCCTGCTGCCATCCATCGAATACGACCGTAACAGAATGGCCTGTCCGATGCCGATAGGACCCCAACGCGCGCAGAAACTCCTCACGTGCCGACTCGAGCCGATTGGAAAACTTTCCTGTGAGGCCAAGTACGTTATATCCGTCAATGATTAAGTGCGTGGGCATCGCAGCTCACGCTATCGTGGAAAAGGACGGCCTGTCAACGCACTGCCATCCCTCACAACGGATAGGACAAACCAACACAAGTCCTTGACAAGACATAGGACTTCTGAGAATACATCTGCGTACTGACATACCGAATCTCCCATGCGAAAACTCACTCAATCACGAAACCTCTGGAGATGGCTCAATACCCTACTCTGTTCTTTCGTCTTCACGGTAACCGCGACAGTGACGTACGAGCCACTCCTGCTGGCTGCATCCCCGTCTGAGCGCTCGCATCCTCCCAAGCCATTGACACAGTCCAAGACGTCACGCATGCCGATATCGCCCGCAGCGCTCGCTCCCATTAGGGTCCATGATATTCGCATTCAGGAAAGTCCTGGGAACACCAGGCTGGTGCTGGAATTGAACCGGCAGGCCAAGGCGATCGAGCGCCGAGCAACACACCCGAACCGTGTCGTCATCTCTCTCCCCAACACATCCATGAGCCGATCCGCGCAGGCCAAGGCAGAGAGAGGCGTGATGTCTACCCCCTTCACCATTAGGTACACAAGCCTCCCTGAAATCACCGTGTCCGTGCCGACAACCGCATTCCAGTCGTACAAACTATTTACACTTACCAATCCTCCGCGTCTCGTCGTCGATATTACGCCACCACCGGACCCTCTGTCGGCGCTTTCCCATACACCAATTCCACTTTCATCTCCCAGTCCCCTTTTCGGTCAACCGGACGTGCCACCAGCCAAGAACTACACGACAATTGTGATCGATCCGGGACATGGAGGGAAAGATGCCGGCGCGCGCGGCCCAGGGGAAACCGAAGAAAAAGACATCACACTCAAAGTGGGACTCAAACTTCGCGATCTTCTGAGCACGCAACCGGGAGTTCGCGTGCTGATGACACGTGACCAAGATGTGTTCGTCGAGTTGAAAGATCGCGCTAAGTTCGCCAACGGTCAGGACGCCGACTTATTCGTCTCGGTCCATGTCAATTCCCACCCCTCGCACCAGGTTAAAGGCATCGAGATCTATCACTTTGGAGAGGCCAAAGACCAACGCGCGCTTGCGGTCGCGGCCCGTGAAAATGGCACCCCTCTGAACAGCACCGGTGTCGGCTGGGAATATCTCGTCGCCGATTTGCTCACCACGAAAAAGATTGAATCGTCACTCGAACTGGCCTGGACGGCGAAAGAGGCCATGGTCACCCACATGAACAGGCACTATGCGATTTACGACCACGGAGTAAAAACCGCTCCGTTCTACGTCCTCAGATTCACCAGCATGCCCAGCATCTTGGCAGAGATTGCCTTCATTTCCAATCCGGAAGAAGAGGGGTTACTCCGAAACCCGGCATTCATTCAGGACGTTGCGCAGGCGCTATTCAAGGGCGTCACCAGATTTCTTGCCGCCAACAAGGCAGATTCACGATGACCCGCGGCCAATCCATCAGGCCGCCTCGCCTATGCCTACAATCAAACTGATCCTTGAATACGACGGGACGGCCTATGCGGGATGGCAGCGTCAACCGGGCCAGCCCACCATTCAGGAAGCGGTCGAAACCGCAATCACGGGCGTCACACAGCTAAGCGTGCCGGTGATCGGTGCAGGTCGGACCGATGCAGGGGTCCATGCCCTGGGTCAAGTGGCAAGTTTCCGCATCAACCGTGACATGACACCTCGCGAATGGACCAGGGCCCTCAATGCGCATCTGCCCGATACCATCGCCGTCCAATCGGTTGCACTCATGCCCGACTGGTTTCATGCCCGATATTCCGCGAAAGGCAAACTCTATGCATACCGACTAGTGAATCGAGAAGTGCGTCCTCCTTTGGATCGCCAGTTCTGCTGGCACATTCATAAACCGCTGAACGATGCCGCGATGAATCACGCAGCTATGTCCCTTGTCGGCACGTATGACTTCTCATCATTTCAGACACAACCGACGGATAATGACGATCCGATCTGTCGCATTGAGCATCTGACTGTGTCTCGGCACGGCCATACATTACGCATCGAAGTGTACGCGGACCGATTTTTGAAACAGATGGTGCGCTCAATCGTCGGCACGCTCATCGAGGTCGGCTTAGGGAAACGCCCTCCTGAAAGCCTTACCACGATTCTCCACGCGCGCGATCGCGCCGCCGCCGGAAAGACTGCCCCACCGCAGGGCCTCTTTCTCATGCGGGTGGATTACTGAGTCTATCGTTCAACTGAACGGGCCGCCTGAGTGGATCGAAGGAGCACAGGCAACAACAGGATACCGCACGGGAGATATTGGAAAGGACACAACCGCTGGGGGGATGAATATGGAGGGCAACGAAGAGGGATTAGGAATTGAGGTTTTCTAGCTTCTTGCGTAGTTCGATCAATTCTTGTTCAAGCGCTGAGAACCGGTCGCTGATGGGATCCGGCAGATCGACCTGATCCATAGTCGCATCGGGCAATCGCTCGCCCTCTGATTTGATGATGCGGGCCGGCACGCCGATCACGGTCGAGTTCGACGGGACATTTTTCAAGACCACGGAGTTCGCTCCGATTTTCACATTGTCGCCGATCGTGATGCCGCCGAGAATTTTTGCCCCTGCCCCCACGACCACATGATTACCAAGGGTAGGATGCCGCTTGCCACGTTCTTTCCCTGTGCCTCCCAGCGTCACACCTTGGAACAGTGTGACGTAGTCACCGACCTCAGCAGTCTCTCCGATCACCACACCCATGCCGTGGTCGATAAAAAACCCGACCCCGATCTTCGCCGAGGGATGGATCTCAATGCCTGTCAACCACCGTGCCATTTGGGAAATCGCACGAGGGACAATTGGAACTCCGATCGTTTTGAGCTGGCGGGAAATCCGGTACGCCAACAGCGCATGGAACCCTGCGTAGGTGAGGACCACCTCCAGCATGCTGGTCGCAGCCGGATCCCGATCGAAAATTGCCTGCAAATCTTGCCTGATCGTACCAAACATACACGACTATCTTACGAGATCAGACTGATTCGATCAAACAGACCGCATGGGCGATCATGCTCTCTTCCTTGCCCACAGCGTCCAATCCCTCTCCGCTCTTGACCTTCACGTTGACCAAACCGGGATCGATGCCGGCTGTGTCAGCCATCTTCTTCTGCATGGCGGCCAGAAGCGGCCCGAGGCGGGGCGCTTGCGCCACGATCACCGTGTCGATGTTGCAGATCCGGTAACCTTTTGCCCTCAGCTTGGACATCACCTCTTCCAAGAGCGTAAGGCTGGAGATCCCTTTATACTTTGGATCAGAGCTGGGAAAGTGGCGGCCCAGATCGCCTTCCCCCATCGCACCTAACAACGCGTCGCACACCGCATGAACCAAGACATCGGAATCGGAATGCCCAAGCAGTCCTTTGCTGTGAGAAATCTCGATCCCACCTAGAATCAATTTTCGGTCTGGTCCCAGTGGATGGACATCATACCCGTACCCGATGCGCATACCGTACCTCTTGTCACTCGTCATTAGCCAATAGGTGGGCCCCACCCACCTGCCCGTCAATCATTCTCACGCTTGACGATTGACCAATGACGAATGGCGGTTATTATCCCTTTCGGGATACCAAGATCGCTTCCCCGATGATCATATCCTCCGGGCTCGTCATTTTGATATTTTCGCCACTTCCCTCCACCACGACGACCGGATGGCCGGCCCACTCGAACACAAATGCATCATCGGTCGCCTGCACCTTCTCAGCATAAGCTTTGCGATGAGCAGCCAGTAATTGATCGCGTCGGAATGCCTGAGGGGTCTGAGCCAGCCACAGCGACTGCCGGTCAACCGTCCGTTCAATTCGACGTTCGGCTCCGACCTGTTTGACCGTATCGCGCATGGGCAAGGCCATGATTGCCCCACCGGCCCGACGCGCCGCCTCGACCACCTCGGCCACCATGCCTTCAGTCAAGAACGGCCGCACGGCATCGTGCACAACCACAATCTCCGTTTCCTCTGAGACATGTTCGAGCGCATGGCGGACGGAATCCTGGCGCTCCTTGCCACCTGCGACCACCTTCGTAATTTTTGAAAAGCCGAAGCGGACGGTGAGGTCGGTGAGGCAGTAATCGAGATCGGCCTGCGGCACGGCCAGCACGATCTCATTGATGACCGGAGAAGCCTGTAGCACACGAAGCGAATGGACGACCAGCGGTTCTTTCCCCAAAGCCAGAAACTGCTTAGGAATTGCGCCGCCCATGCGCAACCCTTGCCCTGCTGCGGGGACGATGGCGACAACTACCGGGGGCTGATGAAGAAGAGTGTCTGTCTGATCCATCTGGTTGATCGGGTCATCCCATTTGCGTCATTCGACCAAACACACAAGACAGACCAGATGGACCCAATGAACGTGAGCCGATCACGGTCGGAGTGTGAGATAAATGGCTTTCCCCTGCCGTTTCAACAACAGCAAGACGGAATGGTCCTTCGGTAATTTGCCGGCAATTTTTTCATAGGCCCTAACCGATGTCACAGCCTCGCGGTTGACTTCGATGATGAGATCCCCCTCCCGAACGCCGAGCTCGTCGGCCGAGGTACCCGGTTTGACTCGAACCACGACCACACCACGCTCGCTGGATTTCAGCCCATAGCGGCCGGCGATCTCTTCCGTCAACTCCCGCACATCCAGACTGGACAGAACTCCGGTCGGCGCCGCCAACTCGCCTCCATCCTCTTCCCCAGATTGCGTCATGGACTTCGGCTGTTCAGCAATGGTCAACTCAATGGTTTTCGGCTTCTTGTCACGAAGAATCTTGACCGTAACTTTCTTGCCAACCGGAGTCTGCGCCACCGCGTTGCGAAGATGGACTGGCGAATCCATCGATTTACCGTCATACTCCACGATGACATCGGCTCGTTCAAACCCGGCCTTCTTGGCTGGACTGTCGTCCATGACATCGCTGACCAGCACCCCCTTGGTGTCACTGAGACCGAACTGAGACACCAACTCCGGTGTCAGATCCTGGATTGAGACGCCAAGCCACCCGCGCACGACTTTTCCGGTCTGCACCAATTGTCCCATGATCGACTGGGCCATATTGCTGGGCACGGCAAAGCCAATACCCATATTGCCGCCGCTCTGACTGAAAATAGCGGTATTGATGCCCACCAACTCACCACGCATATTGACCAAGGCCCCGCCGGAATTCCCAGGATTGATCGCCGCATCAGTCTGGATAAAATCCTCGTACTCCGCGATCCCCGCAGCCCGTCCCAACGCGCTCACAATGCCCAGAGTCACCGTCTGCGTCAATCCAAACGGATTCCCGATCGCTAGCACAAACTCTCCCACTTCTAAGCGGTCAGAATCGGCCAAGGGTACCGTCGACAACCCGATGGCGTCGATTTTTACGACTGCAATGTCCGTCTTAGGATCGGTGCCGATCAGCTTGGCTTTGAACTCTCGCTTGTCCGACAAGGTTACGCGAATCTCATCCGCCTTGCCGACCACATGATTGTTGGTGATGATCAGGCCGTTCGATTCGACGATGACGCCGGATCCCAGCCCCTGTTGCTTCCGTTCTTTCGGTTGCTGCTCGAACTTCCGTGGAAATTCGTCACCAAAAAACCTTCGGAAAAAAGGATCGTCGAACGGCGTCGCGTGTGGTCCTTCCCCTCGCCCAGTATTTTTTGTCGCGTAAATATTCACCACCGCCGGCTTCACCGCCTTGGCGATGTCGACAAACGTCTGCCCACTCCCCCCGGGCAAAGCGGGCTGCGGAGCTGTGGCTACGGGTCTGACCATCGGTACGGACACGGTGTCAGGAACAGCATGGCCGGTCGGGAACCAATTGAGGTCCGAGGCCACGACGAAGCCGATGATCATCCCAGCCGTCAATAAGGTGGCTGCGATGAGCCACCTGCGTCCTCCGCGTGGTGGTCTCTGTTCAAGATTTGGCTGGTCCATCATGTTGTGCCTACACTCCTAACTCGTGGCTTGCTTTGGGCCTATTGAATCTCACCCGCGTAAATGCCCATAACTGTCTGAAGGAACTTGACGGCTTCGGCTTTCGACCGCTGGAACGAATTCCGCCCGATGATACTCCCGAATCCACCCCCATCCCTGATGGCTCTAGCTTCTTCAAAGATATTCTTATCTTCGCTCTTTGCCCCACCGGAAAAGATCACGATTCGCCGTCCATCGAATGAACCTTGCACTACATGCTTAACGCGCTCAGCCAGGGTCCTGATCGGGATTTGGGCTGATTCATAGACCTTCTTCGCAGCAGCCTGTTCCAAATGTGCAGTCGGTAATTTTACCTTGATAATATGGGCCCCCAGTTGCGCCGCGATTTGCGCCGCATAGGCCACCACATCGATCGCCGTTTCCCCCTCCTTACTGAGTGCCGCGCCACGCGGATAGGACCAGACCACCACGGCGAGCCCGTTCTCCTTGGCCTCTTCGGCGATCGCGCGAAGCTGCTCATACATGGCATTGCAGTGCGCCGAACCGGGATAGATCGTAAAACCCACGGCAGAACAGCCCAACCGTAGGGCATCTTTCACGCTGCCAGTGACGGACGGCAACGGATCCTTGTCGTCATGTAACACGTCGTGGTTGTTCAGCTTGAGAATCAGCGGAATCTGTCCGGCGAAGTGACTGGCACCGGCTTCTAAAAACCCCAGCGGCGCCGCATAGGCGTTGCAACCAGCGTCGATGGCCAATTGGAAGTGATAGTGTGGATTGTAGCCTAGGGGGTTTGGGGCAAAACTTCTCGCTGGCCCATGTTCAAAGCCTTGATCAACTGGCAAAATTACTAGCCTGCCCGTTCCCGCAAGCTTGCCGGACCGCAGCATGCGGACAAGATTGGCCTTCGTGCCGGCATTGTCGCTGCCATACCAATTGAGAATGTCTTGAATCCGATCTCCCATAACAATCCCTCCCAGACACGATACCAAAAAAGAATGAGGTTATGTACTCCCCTGAATAAATACTTCAGCCTGCTCGACATCGCGGCGGCTCCCAATGATCAGCGGTACTCGTTGGTGCAATTTCTTGGGTTCGATCTCCATGATTCTCGATGTGCCTGTTGAAGCCTTCCCACCGGCCTGCTCGACGACGAACGCAAGCGGATTTGCCTCATAGAGGAGGCGAAGTTTTCCCTCTGGCTTATCCATTTCTCCCGGATAGAGATAGATCCCACCTCCGAGCAGCAAGCGATGGACATCGGCCACGAGACAGCCGGAATACCGGGTACTGTACGGACGACCCGTCGCCTTGTCGCTAATTTTGAGGAAATCCAGATACTTTTTCGTGCCCACCGACCACTTATTGTAGTTCCCCTCGTTGGTTGAATAAACTTTCCCCTTCTCCGGGATCGTCATCCGCTCGTGCGACAACACATACTCTCCGATGCCAGGATCGAGCGTAAAGCCGTAGACACCTTGTCCGACCGTGTACACCAGCATGGTACTCGATCCGTACAACAGATACCCGGCTGCCACCTGCTCAGTCCCTCGGCGGATCAATTCGTCATCTGTGGGGGCTCGATCGGTCCGGTCGTGCTTGATCACCGAAAAAATCGCACCAAGCGGCATATTGTTGTCCGTATTGGAAGAGCCGTCGAGCGGGTCGAACAGGAGCATATACCGGCCTTGCGGCCAATTGCCCGGCAGCGAGATCGGCCGTTCCATTTCTTCCGAGGCCAAGGCACAGACAGAGCCACTGTGTTGAAAGGCGTTGATAAAGGCCTCGTTTGCGATGGCATCCAGCTTCTTGACTGCCTCGCCCTGCACATTGATGTCGCCGGTCGTTCCTAGAATATCGAGCAGTCCAGCGCGTCGGAGGTCTTGGGCAATAACCTTGCCGACGAGACCAACCTGGGTTACTAGACGGAGAACGCCCTCCCCTGCCTCTCGATATAAGGTCTGATTCTCCGTGAGAAATCGGCCTAAAGTAAGAGGAAATTTATTCATGATATGTGAGGAGTATAGCGGGTAATGAGCTGGCTGGGCAATCGTTATCCCGATTTACTGCCCAGCCTGGTGATTCTCAGGAAGCCCCTCGACGAGATCAGCGACGATCGAGCCGAGAATAATTTGGGCGTTCATATGCAGTGCGGTGCGGCGGCCATCGGTGGTCACTCACACTCGGTTAGCACGCGTCCGATCGTTCCCCCCTTCCATACCCGCCACCTCCAAGACGGCCGTGGCAGGGGTGATACTCAGCCATGAGACTTCAAAGGTCAGCCGTTCACCGATCTCGAAGGAAGGTTTGGAACCACGTGCCCCGTCGCCTGTCTGAAGAACCAGCGGTCAGCCAAGGACACACCCGACAACAATGACAGTGCGAGACACTCGCATGAAGAGGAGTTTGCGACAGCGGATACCGCGCGCAGCCGGCCCTACTGGCCCAGCGCCCGCCTGACATCGGCCAATTCATTCTCGATCAGCGCACGGATAGCATTTATACGATCAACGGAGGCCGCCTCGAATCGCAAGACCACCGCAGGCTGCGTATTGGAGGCTCGA
>VGXB01000026.1 GCA_016873515.1 Nitrospira sp. | reverse complement strand
TTTGCCGCTGCAGCGATCTTTCATGAGCAGCACGCAAGCCGCAAGCCAAAGCCACCGGTCTCAGCAGAAAGCAAGCACGGACCGGAGGAATAAATCCTGCACTGCCGATGATCGGGCCGTCAATGGCAAAGCATTAGTTCTGCTGGCCATTTAGCCTTTGTAGCAAAGGCAAGACACTGTCCTGACTAGGCCCCGTATCGTCTTTTGCCGCGGCATCCTGCTGTCTCGACCAGCAGAAATCGAGAATCAATTTGTCGATGGTATGCGCGACTGTTATTCTTGGGATCAAGCGAAAATGCGATCGGAGAGGTGGAAAATGTTCGGCGAATGGCAGTTTGCAGAGGTGATCCCATATTTGTTAGTCGTGTTCAGCCTGCTGGTCATCTGGCAGTGTCATAAAATGAAGATCATGGCCGAGTAGAGCATGGCGGTTGATATTTATGATCGTTCAGGCATCTGAATGTACATTTATATCTCCCTGATGACGACATGATCTGTGACGTATGCGTGGGGTCGCATGGACGGGTGTTTCTTCTTTCGCGATTACTGAGAAAAGGTGTTTGCCTCGATACGATCAGTGCTAGAGTCCCATGCCTTATCCGGGCACGCTGATTGGATTGTATGGCGCGTGGACGGAAGCGCGAGGGGTCGTGGAGCGCACATGAGCGCAGGTGAGGGGAAGTGGCGTTCATCTATCTTACGAAGAGCTACGGGCTTTGGGGAGCGGGCAATGGGAGATGCGCATCAGCACCGAGACGGATCGCCTGAGCGTGCACATGATCGAATCCGTCTGTTACGAGGAGATCAATCGAGCAGTGTCGATTACGGGCTATCGCTATGTGATCGAAGCGGTCAAGGAAGTTCGCCACCTGCTCTTGCTCGTTCCTGCCCATCTTCGACTTGCGCTGCTGTTGGTCCGATTAGGAGGCAACGATGCAGCGCTGGTCCGTATCGATCGGTTTGAAGCTCAGCTCCCCTCGAAAAAGCGCAAGCTGCATTTTCCGACGACGGAGCAATGCTACGTCATGAAGATGCGGAAATCGCACCTGCTCGGCAACCAGCTGGAAAAAGTCCCAGCGTAAGTCCCGCTCGTTAATAATTTGATTCGAGGCTGGCCGGTGTCTTATTGAGGACGGTCGCCGCGGCCTGCGAGAGGGCGGCGTCGTGTGTATGGTCGCGTGAGTAAACGCGAAATTGAATGAGCCGCGTGGGCAACAGGTCCAAGAACTCTTCGAGCGGTTCAGTGGACACCTGTTTGGTACCCGGGTCGTAAACATACAACGGATTCCCATACTGGTCTTTGGGATCGGGGCGAGGGTCCAGCGGCGCCATATCGACGCGGAACTCCAGGCTACGCAACCCCTGTGGCAATTCTTTTGCAATCTGCTGTGCGAACAGCGCATGGCTGGGGAAGGCCATCCCCCGTTCCTGACCGTTTTCTTTCAGCGTGGTGCTGTAGGCCATCTTCCATTTGACGTCCCGGTCGAGGATGCGCCCCCATTCATGCCCGAGCCGGCGGCGTGCTTTCTGGCTGGCGCGTGGCCAGCCCCGTACTTCTTCCAACAGCGACCAATCCGTAAGCGTTTGGTACCGATCCATGCAGGTGCGTGGGTCTTTCGGGAAAAGCAACTTCATGGTGTCACCAAAAATGTCACGCAAGTGGATATCGATGGCCCTCGTGGTGCGATGAAAGTACACATTCGAGTACAGGTACATTCTGGTATTTAGGAACATCTGCAGGGCCGGCAGTCCAGTCTTGTGAATCGTAAACCCGTTGTTGGTGATGATGGTGTAGTGAATCAATCGCGAGAGATCGACGGGTCCGACCGCCACACCACACATGTATGAATCGCGCAAGACATAATCCAGATTGTCTCCCGTATAACTGCCTGAAATGACGGGTTGGAGTATGTTCATCCATCGAGGGAGACGGGAGTTGTCCTTTCCTTTTTCCTTTACGATCAGATGTGCAATCTGGTTGGGGTCCAGCTCCTCGCCCATAGCGAATGAGCCTGATGGGCTTCGGCGAATGTTTCGGATGATGGGTCCCAAGTGCTCACGGATGATGATCTGCCCAAGCTTTTCGTGCGTGAGATGAAAGCCATGGAGGTAGTTTTCGTCGAAGAAGTGGCAAAACGGACCATGACCAATGTCATGAACCAGCGCCGTAATGCGTAGGAGGGCTTCGATATAGTTGGCTGAGGGCACATCGGGGACGGATTTCTTGAGAAACGGATAGAGATGCCGGGCAAATCGCCCGGCTACGTGCATGGTTCCAAGCGAGTGGACAAAGCGGGTATGTTCCGCAGAGGGATAGACCCAACGGGCGCTTTGGAGCTGATAAATGTACCGTAATCGTTGGATCCACGGTGAATCGATGAGGTCTTTCTCGGTCTTCTCGTGAGGGTCAGGCGTGGCGTAGGGTACGGTGAACGAGATGTAGCGGTGAATGGGATCGGCAATCAACGCCGATCCGTCATAGGGGGCAGTCACTCGTGCTGACGAAACCATAGGTGAACTGTATCTTAGCTTACCTGGTCAGGGGGCGGCAATGGATGGGAAGGGGGTGGGCTGAACGTTGAACGATATCGGAGAATGAGCAGATACGCGACAGGGTAAGCCAGTAAGGCTCCAATCACGCTCAGGACGAATCCACCGAGTGCGAATGGAATCAAATAGGGAACAACTTGGTCGTAGATCCCGCTGACGCTGAGGTCGGTCCAATTGAACGCCGGGGTTTCCGTGTGTCCCAATAACCACGCGCCAGTCCAATAGGTCACCCCCAAAATCGGCACAATGGTCCAAGGGTTGTTGACAAATGCGCCGGTCAACAATGCCACAAAATTGAGATCGAAGAGCCAGGTGCAGGCTACCACCATCGCGGTATGCAATCCGTAGACGGGAGAGAAGGCAATGAAGACCCCAATGGCGAACGCCAGTGCAGTTCGCTGAGCCGATTCCTGTAAGTGCAGCACTTGGCGGATCAGTGCGTGGAACGGCCTGCGGATCGACGCCGCATCCTGGCGGGTTTGGTTGGACATCAACAAAAGTGTTCGTAGCTCATATTGGGAATCGGCTTCAGCGTACCATCGGGAGTGTTCATCTGCATCCCGAACCGGCGCGGACGGATCGTGCCGATTCGTGTGACGTGAAATCCGCGCGCGCGCGCATGACGAGCAATGGATGCCCGTTTCATCGGTGCGGCGCTGAACAAGAGTTCATAGTCTTCGCCTCCTCTGAGCGCGATCAGCGCTGCGTCCATATGCCGGCTTTTGGCATAGCCACGGCACGCGGCTGAGATGGGAAGGGTGTTCAGCTCGATCTCTGCACCCACGCGACTTTCTTCGCAGAGGTGTCTGAGGTCGCCGGAGAGACCATCGGACAGATCAATGGCTGCAGTTGCCAGCCGCGTGTTGTTGAGCCATTGTCCTTCGGCGAGGCGTGCAGCCGGATGGAGATGGCGATTGATTAAAAAGTTTTTGTGAGAGGCTCGGAGCGGAGAGAACACCCGGCGTGACGGTCGTGTGGATGGTACGCGCGCCAGAAGTTGCAGGCCCGCCAATGAGTCGCCCAAAGTCCCCGTGACATAGATGTCATCGCCTACACGGGCTCCGTGGCGGAACAGCGCGCGCCTTGACTTGGTGGTTCCGAGGATAGTGAGGCTCACGAAGAGTCCGGCCTTCGATGCGGAGGTGTCCCCACCAATCAGGATGACGTGGCGTGGTCGGCATGCCTTCATGAGGCCGGTGTAGAGCTGAATCGTCTGCCTTGTACCGAAATTAGACGGCATGGCGAGGGAAATGAGGACATAACGCGGTACTGCACCCATGGCGGCAATGTCGCTGAGATTGACCATGGCGGCCCGGTATCCAACTGATTCGAGAGATGCGGTGCGCATATCGAAGTGGATGCCCTCGGCGAGTAAATCCGTCGTGACATGCCACCACCCTTGTGTCGGAGATGCCAGCACGGCTGCATCATCACCGATGCCTCGAATGAGTTGCGTGGTGCGGCGGGCAAATCGGCGTGCGAGAGTTCGGATCAGCGCGAATTCTCGTATGCGGGGCTGGGCCTTTCGAAGGGCCACGATGTCACTCACCGAAGGTGCGCAGTCGGGGCAGGCGACAGCGCGGCCTGAATTTCCCGTGTGCGACTGTCCCGCTTGTGTTTTCCGGTGTGCGCAGATGTCGAAGCAGCCGTCGCGGGAGGTGGTGCTTTTTTCGACGACGAGCGGGTGGCCGCTGTTCTCCTGATGGCAATCTTCATCACGTCATCCATCGTATCGGCGAAGGACAAGTGGATGCCCTTCAACAGATGTTTGGGGATTTCTTCAAGATCCTTCTTGTTCCGCTTTGGCAGAATCACCCTGGCTAGTTTGGCCCGTTTAGCCGCCAGGATTTTTTCCTTCAATCCACCGATCGGCAGAACACGCCCGCGCAGGGTGATTTCTCCCGTCATGGCCAGATCTCGTCTGGCGGGAATGCCGGAGAGGGCCGAAGCGATGGCGGTAGCCATGGTGATGCCAGCCGAAGGGCCATCCTTGGGAATGGCGCCGGCTGGGACATGGATGTGCAGATCTTGTTTGTTAAACATGTCGGGATTGAGCCGCAACGTTTTTTCTCGCGACCGGACGTAGCTGAGCGCCGCCTGAGCCGATTCTTTCATGACGTCGCCCAGATGGCCGGTCAGGGTCAGTTGGCCTTTTCCCTTCATCACGGTCGCTTCTATGTGGAGGACATCACCACCCGCCTCCGTCCAGGCTAAGCCGGTTGCCACCCCCACTTCGTCCTTTTCCAGTTCCGTTTCCGGTACATATTTGGGGACCCCGAGGTATTTCTGGAGGTTTGCGACATCGATCGGGAAGCCCTGGCCCTGGCCCTCCGCGACTTTCTTGGCCACCTTCCGCATGACGTTGGCGATCTCGCGTTCAAGATTGCGCACGCCGGCTTCTCGGGTGTAGTGCGCGATGATTTTTCTGATGGCCGGCTCGGCGATGCGCACGTGCTTGTTCGTGATGCCGTGCTCGTCGAGTTGTCTGGGAATCAGATATTTCTGTGCGATGCCCAGTTTTTCTTCTTCGGTATATCCTGGAATTTCGATGATCTCCATCCGGTCTCGCAATGCGGGAAGGATCGGATCGATCAGATTGGACGTGGTAATGAACATCACCTCCGTCAGGTCGAAGGGGACACCCAAATAATGGTCGGTGAACGAGTTGTTTTGTTCGGGATCGAGGACCTCGAGCAGAGCCGCGGAGGGGTCGCCACGGAAGTCCATGCCGACCTTGTCTACCTCATCCAACATAAAGACGGGATTGGCCGTTCCCGCCTGCTTCATGCCTTGGATGAGCCGGCCGGGCAGCGCGCCGACGTAGGTGCGGCGGTGCCCGCGGATTTCCGCCTCATCCCGGACGCCACCGAGACTAATGCGGACAAATTCCCGTCCAAGCGCACGGGCAATTGATTTGCCCAGGGAGGTCTTGCCGACCCCTGGCGGCCCGACGAAACAGAGGATGGGCCCTTTCATCTTCTCTTTTAGCTTGCAGACCGCCAGGTACTCCAGAATTCGTTCTTTGACCTTCTCCAGATCGTAGTGGTCTTCGTTCAGCACCTTGGCCGCTGCCTTCAGATTGAGATTGTCCTTGGATCGTTTGGACCAGGGTAGCTCCACCATCCATTCCAGATAGGTGCGGACCGTCGCGGACTCAGCTGTGTCGGGGTGCATCTTCTCCAGGCGCTTGAGCTGTTTTTCCGCTTCTTTGAGCACTTTCTCCGGCATTTGGGCGTCTTTGATGCGGTTGCGGAATTCGGTGACTTCTTCCGCTCGTTCGTCCAATTCGCCCAGTTCTTTTTGAATCGCTTTGAGTTGCTCGCGCAGGAAGTATTCGCGCTGAGTTTTGTCCATTTCGCCTTTGGCTTGCGCTTGGATTTTTTGCTGCATCGACAGGACTTCGATTTCCTTGCCGAGAATGTCACTGACCTGTCGAAGGCGCTGGACCGGGTCAAGGAGTTCCAGCACGCGTTGGGTCACGTCGATTTTTAGCCCAAGATTCGACGCGATCATGTCGGCGAGCCGGCCGGGCTCTTCCAGATTTTCAATCACGACCATGACGTCGGGGATCAGGATTTTGCCCAAATTGACGATCCGCTCGATCTGCTCCTTCACCGTGCGCATGACTGCTTCAGCTTCGAGTGACGTGCCAGCGGGCTTGGTGTCGGGGAGCTTGTCGATGCGAACGGAATAGTAGGGGTCGGTCTGGATGTATTTGGTAATTTTGGCTTTTGCGACACCCTGCACGAGAATCTTGATGCGTTCATCTGGCAGCTTCAGCATGCGCATGACGATGCCGACGGTGCCGATCTCATGGATGTCGTTGGGTTCTGGATTCTCCACGTCGAGCGTTTTTTGCGTCACGAGGAAGATCATCCGGTTCCCAGCAAGTGCCGCCTCGGTCGCCTTGACCGACATCTCCCGCCCGACGAAGAGCGGAAGTACCATGTAGGGGAACACGACGATGTCGCGCACTGGCAGCAAAGGCAGTTGGGCAGGGATCTCGACGTTCTGGGGAGGTTGAAGTTCCTGCTCGTTCTGGTTTGTCATCGGATACTGCTCCCTAATAATCTCGGCTCGGAGGAATTCGTGGTTTGCCCGGTGACGTAGTATGATCAGGTGCGTCAAGGACCAATCTATTTCGCCGGTCAGTTGAAAGCAAGTGAGCACGTGAAACAAGATACTCACCGAAGTCGGCTCCCAATGAGGGGTTCTTCAGCGCGAATTCGACCGTAGCGATGAGAAAGCCCAGCTTATCCCCAGCATCATGACGCTGGCCCTTGATCTCTTGGGCAAACATCGGTGATTGTTTCGCCAGCTCCTTGAGCGCGTCGGTCAGCTGAATCTCCCCATTCTTTCCTGCCGTCGTCTTCCTCAGGATCGGGAAAATCTCTGGCGGTAAGACATAGCGACCGATGACGGCTAGAGTCGAGGGGGCATCGGTTGGCGACGGTTTTTCCACCATGTCTTGGACGCGATGCAGGCCGCTTGCAATGCGTTTGGGGGCGATGATGCCGTATCGGCTGACATCCTGTTTCGGCACGTCTTGCACACCCAGGACCGCGCCATGACGTTTCTTATAGACATGGATCAGTTGGGCTAACGCTGGCACCGGGGCATCGATGATTTCGTCGCTCAGAATCACGGCGAATGGTTCATCGCCGATCAAGTGCTGCGCGCACAACACGGCATGTCCCAAGCCGCGCGCTTCTGACTGGCGCACATAACAGAAGTTGGCGAGATTCGAAATCTGCCGGATCTGATGCAGGACCTGGCTGTTGCCGGTCCCTTTCAAATTGTCTTCAAGTTCAATCGAGCGATCGAAGTGGTCTTCAACGGCGCGCTTGCCACGCCCCGTAACCACGATAATGTCCTCGATCCCGGAGGCAACTGCCTCTTCCACCGTATATTGAATGAGTGGTTTGTCGACCAACGGGAGCATTTCTTTCGGCGAAGCTTTGGTTGCGGGAAGAAACCGTGTCCCCAGTCCTGCTGCGGGGATGACGGCCTTTCTGACGGTGAGACGCGACATGAATCGGATACTATGTGATGGGTAGGGTGATGTCAAGAAATGCTGGAACTCACTGTATCCAGGGCGTATTGCGCGGATATCTGAACGGCCGGTCCTCAGAAGCCATCGGCAAGTCCTTTACAACGTGGAACCGCGCCAATATAATTCCGTAATTTTGCGAGTCGTAGGCTCATGGGCGGTAATCGCGCCTCCTCTCGTCTGCACATCGGAGCGGGGCAGGCGTGATAAGGTAGTCCCATTTCTGCCCAGTCGGTATAAGCCTAACGTGGTGTTGCCACGGCCATGGTGATTTTCGTGTGCGAGCACGTTGTGATGATCGTGATACTCATTCACAAATCTCGATGGCTCGTCGCGCTGATCGTGGCCGTCTCGATCTTGTCCGGCTGGTGTGATGCGGCTGAGCAGGCGTCGAGTTCTACGATCAAGTCGATCGACATCCGGGGCAACACGCGCATCGAAAGTCCCACCATTATCGGACGTCTCACTCTCAAGGTGAATGATCTCTATACGCCCGAGACGGTGCGCGGGCAGGTCAAGATTCTGTACGACTCCGGCTTCTTCGAGGATGTCGAAGTTGAAATCGATGAGACGTCGGAAGGAACGGCCGTGGTCTTTGTCGTTCGGGAGAAACCTTTCATTACGGAAATTGTGTATGACGGGAATGAGCAGCTGAGCGACGACAAGCTCAAGGAGAAAACGCTCATCAAGAGCCAGACTTTCCTCGATCAGCTGAAGGTCAGGGACAGCGCCGAGAACATCCGTCTGGCGTACGAAAAAGACGGTTATTACAACTGTCAAGTGATTCCGGTCATCCAAGCGCTGGACCAAGGGCGCACGCGCTTGACGTTTTTCATCATCGAAGGGGACAAGGCTCGCATCAAAGACGTGATATTCGACGGCTTGAGGACGATGACGAAGTCGGAGATGTTTAAAGTCCTGTCGACGCGCGAATGGGTGCCGTGGTACGCGGTGCTTACGCGATTTACTGTGCCGTCGTTCTTCTCCGATGCCGGCGTGCTCAAGCAGGAAGAAGCAAAGAACGATGTGGAGCGAATCAAGGAAGTGCTGCTGAACAAGGGATATTTTAATGCCAAGGTGAGTCTGTCATCCATTGAATTGACCGAAGACAAGCGATGGTTCACGGTCACGTTCAATATTTTCGAGGGGGAACCGTTTACGATCGGAGAAGTAGGGTTTCGGGGCCACACGGTGTTCGAAGATCTCGATCTTCGGGAAGGACTCAGGATCAAGCAAGGAGAGATTTTTCAGCGCGCGAAGGTGCGGGAGGAGATCAGTCGCCTGACGGACCTCTATGGGGGGAAGGGCTACTCGTTTGCCGAAGTTATCCCTACTGTCGTGCCGAACAATGCAGAGCGGACGGTCAGCGTCATCTACACTCTCAAAGAAGGGGAGATGATGCGCATCCGGCAGATCAATATTTTCGGGAACAATAAGACGCGCGACAACGTCATCCGCCGAGAAATTCGCTTGGACGAACAAGATGTTATTGACACGATGTCTCTGAAGCGGAGTTTTCAGCGGTTGAACAACCTCAACTTTTTTGAAACCGTCGAGATCTTACCCGACAAAGTGTCCGTGGATACGGTGGATTTAAATGTTCGGGTGAAGGAGAAACCGACCGGCCAATTCAGCTTCGGGGGGGGATTTAGCTCGCTGGATCGGCTGATGGCTATCGCCAACATCACGGAAGGGAATATCGGCGGATTCGGCTACATGGGCCGTATCATGGGCCAGCTTGGTCAGCGGAGGAGCATGGGATCGATCACATTGCGGAATCCCTATGTGAATGACTCCCTGACATCGCTACAGTTGGATATCTACCGCAGCATGACGAACTACCTGTCCTTTCTTGAGACGCGGACCGGCGCGAACGTGACGATAGGTCGCTGGTTGTCGGAATATAATACAGGAAGCATCAGCCTGTTCGCAGAAGAATTGAATTACAGACGGGGAGTGGCGGGTGTGTGCGAGGCCATCCCGCAATTTTGCGAGGATCAACTCGGCCATCAGTCCACGACGGGTTTACGAATCTATGGCTTCAGGGACACACGGGACTATCACCTCGATCCTCGAAGCGGCTGGCGGTTTAGCGGTGGGTTTGATATCGGGACTCCGCTGATGGGCGGCACCAACAATTTTATCAAGTACACCGCCGATGTAATGAAGGTCACCCCGCTGCCCTTTGATCTGCGGCTGTCGCTCCGTGGACGGTTTGGCGCGTTGGATAGGTTTGAGGGGAGGTCGGTCCCGCTCAGTGAACGGTTTTACGTCGGTGGGATCAATACTATGCGTGGGTTTGCGTTTGGCCGAGGCGGTCCCATCGTCCCGACGACGAAGACGCCGCTCGGCGCCGCCAAGCAGTTGATCTTCAACGCCGACCTTGTCTTTACCGTTTCCGCCGACGCGAAGTTGAACGGCGTACTCTTTTTCGATTACGGAAAAGGCTTTGATGAAAATGAAACGCTGTCCATCTTTGATCTCAGGAAAACGGCCGGAATTGAAGGGCGCTGGATTTCACCGTTCGGTCCGTTGCGCGCGGCCTACGGTATCAATCTCGATCCGAGAGTAGGGGAGCGAGGCGGAGTGTTTGAGTTTATGATCGGCACGGTCTTCTAACTTGGGCGTTGGTGCTGAAGCCGTGAGGACCTCAACATCGTATGTAATGTTCGAGTTGTCCGCTACGCCTTCCCTACGCATCAATAAGGACTATCCTTCCTGCACACTTTCTGGCAAAATACGCAGATTATTTAAAGAAGTATCCCTCCTGGACGGTGTGGGGGACTGTTTCCGTGTTATCCCGAAAGTAAGCTTGGGACGCGTTCTCTACACAAGTGTGTCCGTATCTTCAGGGGACTGATGTCTGCTGTGACTGAACGAGCACACAAGCCGGTTCGCCTGTCGGCAGCCCGCCGACAAACTCTGGTTATTGTTACTCTGGGCGTTGTGGGCCTTTTGACTGTGGGGTGCGCAGCAATCAGTCTGAGGGGAGGCGGCCAGAAAATCGAAGGGAAAATAGGGCTCATTGACTCTTCCCGCGTGTGGAGCGAATCCAATTTGGGCAAGAAGTTAAAAGACACATTGACGGCCTACGAGAATAATCGGCGGGCGTTGCTTGAAGCTGATGTGCAGGAATTGCAACGCATGCAGGAGGATCTGAAGCGAGTGGGAGAGTCACACTCCCTTCAGCCTGACGGGATTATGCGGCGCCGGCAACAATTACAGGAACGTTTTGAGGCGTATCAGCAGAAAAATATGGAATTGAACCGGGAGATCCAAGAAAAGGGGCGTGACGTGTCGGAAGGCTTTCGGGTTAAAGTGGATGAGGTGGTTGCCAAGGTGGCCAAACGCATCAGTGTACAGGTTGTTATTGAAAAAGGGAAAGGCGGCCCTACATTCTATGGCGAGGAAGGGCTCGATGTGACCAGTCAGGTAATAGAGGAATTTAATCGGGAGCATCCGTAGTAACGGTGGAGGTGTGATATGACACGTGTGGGAGTGATGGCGGCTGCGGGTTCCGCCCTCTTGGTGTCCTGGATGGGATCAGTGCAGGCCTCCGATGCGATCAAGATCGCCGTGATGGACCAGCAAGCTGTGCTCGAACGGTCCAAAGTGGGCAAGGCGGCAACTGAGGAGATGAAGGCTTATCAGGCGGCCAGGCAGAAGATCATCAGTGCTGACGAGCAAGATCTGAAAGAACTGGAGCAGGCCATCCAAGATCCCAATAGCAAGCTGAGTGAAGCGGCCAAACAAGAGAAGCAGGGACAATTTCAAGGTAAGGTCGAGGCCTATCAGCGGCGGCTGCAGGATTTCAACCGCGAAGTTCAGCAGAAGCAACGCGAGATGGTCACGGAGTATTCGAAGAAGATCGCGGATGCAGCGCAGGTGGTAGCACAAAAGGAGGGGTTTATTGTCGTCCTTGACAAAGGGAGCGAGTCGATGCTCCGCATCGTGCTCTATCATCAGCCCGCGCTGGATGTGACGGACTTGATCGTGCAGGAATTTGATCGGCAACAGAAGTGAGACGCAAATCGATTAGCATGGAGAGGAGGCGGCGCCAATGGCAAAGGTTGAGCAGGTGGAGATTCAGGAGATTTTAGCGGCACTTCCTCACCGGTATCCCTTCCTATTGGTGGATCGGGTGAAAGAGTTTGAACCTGGCCAACGGCTTGTCGCGATCAAGAATGTGACGATTAATGAGCCGTTTTTTCAGGGACATTTCCCCGGTCGGCCGATTATGCCTGGTGTGTTGATCATCGAAGCGATGGCTCAGGCCGGAGGCGTGCTGGTGTTTAAGTCTGGAGGGCCGGTTGGAAGACCCCTCATGTATCTAGCGGGTATCGATGAGGCAAAATTCCGGCGGCCTGTGGTGCCTGGTGATCAGCTCCGATTTGAGATCGAAGTGCTCAAGAAACGTCCACCGGTCTGGAAAATGCAGGGGAAAGCCTATGTGGACAATGTTCTCGCCTGTGAAGCCGTGGTGACGGCAATGGTGATGGATGAAAAGGACGTGAAGCGTGATGAGTGATGCATGATGAGTTGTCGGAGTGGCATCGAATCAGGGCGCATTCCCTAGCACTGAGTACTCATTACGGAGGTTATGTGTGAAGATACATCCCACAGCGATTATCCATCCTAAAGCCACACTGGCCGATGATGTGGAAGTGGGGCCGTTTTGCGTGGTCGGCGAGCACGTCACAATTGGCAAAGGGACCAGGCTGCTGTCTCATGTTTCTCTCGACGGATGGACCGAGATCGGCGAGCGCAATGAAGTGCATCCCTTTGCCTCGATTGGCGGCCCGCCGCAGCATCTTGGCTATCGTGGGGAGCCCACAAAAGTCCTTCTCGGCGATGACAACGTGATTCGTGAATATGTCACTATTAATCGCGGGACGGTACAAGGCGGCGGGGTAACCTCTCTTGGATCCAAGAGCATCTTGATGGCCTATGTGCACGTGGCGCACGATTGTCGACTGGGCAATCATCTCATCATGGCTAATGCGGCGAGCTTAGCCGGACACATTACGATCGGGGATCATTCCGTGATTGGAGGGTTAACCGGCATTCTTCAGTTTGTGCGAATCGGAGACTATGTGATGGTCGGCGGGTGTTGTGCAATCGGCCAGGATATCCCGCCGTTTGCGTTTGCCGCCGGCGGATATCGGGCTCACCTCTACGGGCTGAACACGGTCGGGTTGCAACGCCATGGTTTTTCTTCCGATCGCATCGCGCTGCTCAGGAAAGCCTTCGATCTTCTCTTCCGTGCAGGCCATCGAACAGTGGAAGCCATCAAGCTGGCCCAAAAGGAGTTCAAAGAGCAGGAGGATGTGGCGAAGATTCTCACGTTTATGGAAGGGACCAAACGTGGCATCTCGCGGGCGGTCCATCTTGATCTTGAGCGTGAGGCCGATCACCAGCTATGACGGCAACTACGATGATGACTCCGGCCATGTCTATAGCGGACGGGCGTATCGGCTTGATCGCCGGTAACGGGCGGTTTCCAATCATCTTTGCCGATAATGCACGCAAGCTGGGGCTGTTCGTGTCTGCCGTGGCGCACGAGGGGGAAACAGAGCCGGAACTCGAACAGCACGTCGATCGAATTCACTGGATCAAGATTGGGCAACTCAACAAGCTGATCAACGCATTCAAGGCCGATGATGTCCATAATGTGGTGATGCTGGGTGGGATCAAAAAGACCCATGTCTACAGCACGGTGCGGCCGGATTTTCGTGCGCTGGCACTGGCTGCTAGGATTGCCTTGTGGAAGGACGACGATATTCTTCGGGAAATCGCGGCCGAACTTGAGCGGGACGGGATTATCATCTGTGAATCGACGTTCGGTCTTGAAGGGATTCTCGTGGGAAAGGGGCCGCTGACATCACGGCAGCCGTCTAAGACAGAGTGGGCCGATATCCGGTACGGCTGGGATATCGCGTTGGAGATCGGGCGTCTCGATATCGGACAATGTGTGGTGGTGAAAGATCGGGTGATTGTCGCAGTGGAGGCGGTTGAAGGGACGGATGGCGCGATCAAACGCGGTGGCGAATTGGCCAAGGAAGGCGCGGTGGTCGTCAAACGGAGCAAGCCGCAGCAGGATATGCGTTTTGACTTGCCCGCCGTCGGACCGCGCACCATTGATGCCATGGCGTCGGTTAAGGCGAGCGTGCTGGCGGTGGAGGCGGGCCGCACCGTCGTATTGGACCAGGACGAACTCGTGAGCCAAGCCGAACGCGCAGGAATCGCAGTCATCGGAATTGCGGCCGACAGCGTGCAACTTGAGACGTGAGACGCAAAACGTGTTGAATTGAATGGTTCTCGTTGCGCGATCCATCGTGAGATATCTGCCTTGAAACTTGCCACGTGCATCTTGAATCTTGATGTCTTGACCCATAAGCGTAAGAGGATATGACGAAGCTGCGTGCGGGGGTCATCGGTGTTGGCCATTTGGGGCAACATCATGCGAGGCTCTATGCGGCACTCTCGGATTCGACGCTGGTCGGTGTGACCGATCAAGATCCGAGTCGCGCTCGAACGATCGCTGAGCAGCATCAAGTGCGCACATTTGAACGGGTGCAGGATTTATTGGAGACGGTCGATGTCGTCAGTGTGGCTGTTCCGACGTCGGGGCACTATGCCGTGGCTAAGACTTGTCTGGAAGCAGGCAAGCACGTGCTGGTCGAGAAGCCGATCGCGGTGTTGCCTGCCGAAGCCGAAGACCTCGTCAATCTTGCCAAAACCAACGGCTGCACCTTGCAGGTTGGACACAGTGAGCGGTTCAATCCCATCGTGCCGGCCATGTGGCCATCCATCCACCATCCGGTGCTGATCGAGGGGCAACGGCTGGGGATGTATAATCCTCGCGGGACCGATGTTGACGTTGTGCTAGATTTGATGATTCACGATCTGGATCTGCTGTTGTCGTGTCATCTCGGTCCCGTGCGCGATGTGCAGGCAGTTGGTTTATCGGTATTGTCTCCCACGCACGATGTGGCTAGTGCAAGGATCCGATTCGAACGTGGCTGTGTCGCGAACTTCACCGCCAGCCGAATTTCTCCAAAGGCCATGCGGCAGTGGCGTGTGTTTCAAGCAGATGGTACGGTGTCCATCGACTTTCAGGCCCGCCAGGGGGTCGTCGGACGCCGAGCCATTGAGCCGGATCAGACGATAATGGCAACCGCTGAGGAAATCCAGGCCAATGATGGCGAGCCGTTGCGGTTCCAATTGGAATCGTTCCTATCCGCAGTTCGATCGGCGTCACGCCCTATCATTGCTGGCGAAGACGGAGCCGCGGCATTGGGGCTCGCTCATCGTGTGCTGTCCGCAATGAAGGTATTCAGGTAGGAGAAACGATCTGAGTATCCCTGACGGAAACAGTTGGCCCCGGTTTATTGGGTTGGGCGTCCCCAACCACCAGTCCTAGTCCATGTCCCCCAGGCGATTATGGCGCGTATTCTGATCGTGACGGGTGAAGCCTCTGGTGACCTCCATGGGGCGAATCTTGCCAAGGCATTGAAAGCGCGTGATCCTCACATCTCACTGTCCGGCATCGGCGGTCGTGCGATGCAAGCCGCTGGAGTGGAGTTGATAGAGGAGATGGGGAAGTTTGATGTGATCGGCATGGTCGGCCCGCTGGCGTTGCTCCCGATCATCCGACGATTTGTCACAATGCGGCGCCTGTTCCGATCTAAACGGTGGGACACGGTGGTGTTTATCGACCATCCGGGACTCAACCTCCGCTTTGCCTATTTTGCCAAGGCAGCCGGTCTTCGGGTCATTTATTATATTGCGCCGCAGATCTGGGCCTGGGGGCCGTGGCGGATTCGTTGGATCAAGCAGCGGGTCGATCATGTGGTGGTCATTCTTCCGTTTGAAAAATCCATGTACGACAATGCGGAAGTGCCCTGTACCTTTGTCGGACATCCGATTTTGGATGCAGTAGCGCCTCATTATGATAGGACCGCGTTGCGTACCCGGTTCGGCTTCGCCGATCATGAACCTGTCATTGCGTTATTGCCGGGAAGTCGGGCACATGAGGTGTCTGTCTTGCTTCCGATTCTCATCGAGACGGCGGAGAAACTGATCGCGCGAAATCCCAAAACAAAGTTTATTCTGGCGCAAGCCGCCACCCTTCACGATAATCTGTTACAGTCGCTCTTGGCGAGGAGCCCCGTTCCCATCACGGTGGTGAAGGAGCAGGCTAGCGAAGTCATGGCGGTGTCCGACTTGATCTTGGTTGCGTCCGGCACGGCAACCCTGCAAGCCGCGGTGGTGGGCACGCCCATGGTGTTGTGCTACCGAACGCCGGCGCTGACGTTTTGGGTTGCGAGGGTTGTGCTGCGCTTCCTGGTTCGAGTGAGATGGATTGGGCTGGTGAATCTGGTGGCAGAGCGGACGGTAGTGCCGGAATTGGTCCAGTCCGCCGCGACAGCGGAGCGGTTGTATGAAGAAGCGGAACGGATTTTACGAGATCGAGTGGCGTATGATGCGATGAAACGAGACTTGGCAACCGTACGGGCAGCTTTGGGTGAGCCGGGCGCGTCACTCAGAGCGGCGGATGTGGTGTTGGCGGCATGTCAGGCATAGATCGATTCACACGGCTCATCCGTTATGTCGGTCCCTATCGGACCCGATTCATCGGGGGTGTCGCCTGTGCCGGCCTTGTGGCACTGTTGACGGGAGTCTATGCGTGGCTGATGAAACCTGTGCTGGACGGGATCTTCATCAGCAAGAACGAAACGCTGCTCTTCCTGCTGCCGCTGGCCGTATTGGCCGTGGCCGTCTTGAGGAGCGGGTTCAGCTATTGCCAGAAGTATCTGATCATTTCCGTCGGCAATCGAGTGGTGACCGATGTACGTCAAGAGCTGCTGTTCCAATTGATCCGGCTGCCGGTCGGATACCACGATACCAATACGACCGGACGATCGGTGTCACGGGTGACCAGCGATGTCACGGTTATGGCCAGCACTGTGTCAGGAGTCATCCGAGATGTGGTCCAGCACGGCCTCACCTTTGTGGTGATGATCGGGGTCATCTTCTATCAGAATTGGAAAATGGCCGGACTTTCTCTCATTGTCATGCCGATCTCAGGGCTCATCATGGCATGGGCCGGACGCCGCCTTCGAAAACTAGCCTCGACCGCGCAGGAGCGAATCGGCGATATGGGGTCCGCCTTACAGGAAACGCTAGCGGGCATCAGGATCATCAAAGCGTTTGGGAGAGAAGATGCCCAGGCTGAATATCTCAAGAAAATCAACCGCGCGCATTTTCAGTCGATGCAGAAGACCAATCAGGTGCACTCTCTCGGATCCTCCTATATGGAAGTGATCGGAGTGTTGGGAGTGGCCATCATTATTTGGTATGGGGGCTCTCTCGTCATTCACGGTGAGATGACACCGGGAGAGTTTGCTTCTTTCCTGGCCGCGATGTTCCTGGCCTATGATCCCATTCGCCGGCTGTCCGGGACCAACAATCAGCTGCAGCAGGCGCTGGCCGCGGCGGAGCGGGTCTTTGACGTGCTGGATCTGGAAACCGAAAAAGACAAGGACGGCGGGCGGATAAATTTGGAAGGGGTCAGCCGGTCGATCGAGTTTCAGCGGGTGACCTTTGTCTATGCAGGGCACAGCGTGCCGGCGGTGAGGGAGATCGATCTTTCGGTCAAAGTGGGAGAAGTGGTCGCATTCGTCGGCAGCAGCGGCAGCGGGAAGACGACGCTCCTGAGCCTGTTGCCGCGTTTCTACAAACCGACAGATGGACGCATCCTCATCGATGGAACCGATATTCAGGATCTCGTCTTGGGCTCCTTACGGCACCATCTCGGCATTGTGTCTCAAGATGTCGTGCTATTCGACGATACCGTCAGCAATAACCTTGCTTTTGGCAGGGTGGGAGTAGAGCAAGCCGATATCGAACAGGCGGCGGAATTGGCTTATGCTCATGACTTTATCCTGCGTCTGCCGCAGGGTTACGAGACGGTCATCGGAGAGCGAGGTGTGAAACTATCCGGAGGCGAGCGGCAACGCTTGGCGATCGCGCGGGCCATTTTACGAGATCCACCGGTGCTGATTCTGGATGAGGCGACGTCGGCATTGGATACGGAGTCCGAGCGTATCGTGCAATTGGCCCTGGCCAATTTGATGAAGAACCGAACGACCCTGGTGATCGCGCACCGCCTTTCGACGATTCAACATGCTGATCGTATTGTGGTATTAGATCGAGGCGCCATCGTCGAAACAGGATCGCACGAAGAATTGCTGCGGCGTGGCGGGGTCTATCATCGGCTGCATGCGTTGCAGTTTCAGGATGTGACGCGTGTGTGAATCGATTAGATAGGAGTGCTGAGTGTGGACAATAGAAAGAGTTTGAAGAAACGCGTTGAGCAGTGGGTCAAATACGCACTACTGCCGCCCGTTGCGGTAGGCCTGATTCGAACAGTTGCGTGGTCGATGCGGTGCGAGACGCGTGGGCATGAGGCGGTCGATGCGCTGTATCGCGAAGGTCGACACATCATTCTGGCCTTTTGGCATGCCCAACAGCTGATGATCCCGATTGGGTATCGCGGAACGGGTTCCCATGTGCTGATCAGCCAGCATGGCGACGGCGAAATCATCGCGCGCATCATCGCGCGATTTGGCCATGACGCGGTGCGAGGATCGAGTACCCGTGGCGGCGCCGGCGCGTTGCGCGCGCTGATCACGCTGGGCCGGTCAGGCCGGGATGTGGTCGTGACGCCGGACGGACCTAAAGGCCCCCGCCACATCGTCAAACTAGGCGTTGTTCAGTTGGCCAAGGCGACAGGCCTTCCGATCGTGCCTTTGGCCTTTGCCTGCTCAAAAAAAAACTCTTTGCGAGCTGGGACCGGTACATGGTCCCGTATCCCTTCTGCCGGGGCCTGTTCCTCTACGGAGATCCGCTTTGGGTTTCGCGTGAGGGGGATGACGGGGCGCTCGAAGTGGCCCGCCTGGAACTTGAGTCGGTTCTCAATCGCTTGACGGATCAAGCGGAGGCGTTCGTGAAGCGTGAACCGTGAGGCGTGAATCGTAAAAGGTTTGGGAATCAGACCGGACGTGGTACCGCTCACCCCCTCACGTTTTACTTCGTGATCATGTGGAAGTTCCTTTATAACCTGGGTCTTGTCCTTGCTGCTCCTGTCATCGTAGGGGTGTTGGTGGCGAAGCCGCGCTGCCGGCGAGGCTTTCTCCAGCGGATGGGGTGGCAGACGCATTCGTCCGACCGAGTCCTGAATGCTCGGCCGCTGATCTGGGTGCATGCCGTGTCGCTCGGAGAAGCTGTGGCGGCAGTGCCGCTGGTGAAAGCCTTGCACGAACGCCATCCCGACTATCGCTATATCGTGACGACCGTTACGGATACGGGTCGCGAAGCGGTCGAGCAACGATTGAAGGGCGTAGCGGAGCATCGGTACGCGCCGATGGATTTTCCCTGGGCGGTCACGGGCATGGTGGATCGGTTGCGGCCCGCACTCTATCTGTTCGTCGAGACCGAGTTGTGGCCCAATCTGCTCTGGACGCTGCAGGATCGGCGGATCCCGACAATCCTTGTCAACGGACGGTTGTCGTCGCGTTCGTTTCGCCGTCAAGATATCACCGGGATTCGTTCGTTGTATCGGTCGGTGCTTCGATCGATTACCCTGTGTCTGATGCAATCCGATCGGGACCGGCAACGGATTGTTGCCTTGGGAGCCGATCCGGATGCGGTACATACGACCGGCAACATCAAGCTTGACCAACCGCTGCCTATCATGGAAGGGGAGACCTCGCTGCGCCGGAATTTCGGGCTTTGCGAGGGCGAACGATTGATTCTGGCCGGCAGTACCCACCCCGGCGAAGAGGAACTGTTGGTCTCAGCCTATGGGCGGATTGTTAACGTTCATCCGTCGGCTGTGTTGATGGTAGCCCCCCGGCATATCGAACGAGTGGATCAGGTCGAAGTGATGATTCAGAGTGCTGGATTCGCCGTACAGCGCAAGAGCCGAATCGGCGAGCCGGTTGCCGGCCCTCGGGTCATCATCTTGGACACGAGGGGGGAATTGGCCCGCGCTTATCGGGAAGCGGTTGTTGCGTTCGTGGGCGGAACGCTGGTGCCGGTCGGCGGCCACAATTTGCTGGAGCCGGCGATCTGGGGACGGCCCGTGTTGTTCGGTCCGTATACCGATCACTGCGCCGAAATGGCGATCTTATTGCATGAAGCGGGTGGAGGTCGCCGAATCATGGGAATCGAGGATATAGTCAAGTATTGTACTGAGTGGTTGTCCAATCAAGATGCCTGTGACACAGTGGGACAAGCTGCCAGGCGCGCCGTACTGGATAATCAAGGTGCCTTAAAACGCAGTCTGGATCTGATCGAATCCGTTCTGAGTCCTACACTGCCCCGTTCAGAACCGTCAAGCAAATCCGAATCGGGGCTAGCCTTGGCGCGGCCGTAGTATACGATGGCATGGTTAGAGCCTGGACAGTCGGTACGAAGGTGGCTCTCGGGGCCGGCGTTTTTGTACGGCCTCATTGTCCGTGCGCGGCATTGGTGCTATTGCAGGCGCTGGTGTGTCGCCTCACGATTGCCCTGCCGGGTGGTGAGTGTCGGCAATGTGACGGTGGGTGGAACGGGGAAGACTCCGGTCGTCATACTTCTTACAGAGTGGCTGCTGGCTGAGGGCCGTCGAGTTGCGGTACTGAGCCGAGGGTACAAGCGGGAGAATGACGCGCCACACTGTCTCGTGTCAGATGGCGTACGTCTCCTCGCTGATTCATCCGATGCCGGTGACGAACCGTTTCTGATCGCACGGCGTTGTCCAACCGCGATCGTTGCGGTAGGAGCTGATCGGGTGGCCTTGGGCCGATGGGTGTTGGCGCAGTTTCCCGTGGACTGCATGATCTTGGACGATGGGTTTCAACACCTTGCGCTCAGCCGGGATGTTGATCTGGTGTTGCTAGATGCGACAGATGCATCAGGGCTCGATGCAATGGTGCCCGCCGGCCGGTTGCGCGAACCCCTCACGGGTCTTGAGCGAGCGGCGGCACTCGTTGTTACCAGGGCCGACTCCAAAGAAGATGTAGAAGCGGTGTACGGGCGGTTGAAGGCGGCGCATCTCCCCTTCGCCGATGCGATCGAAATCAAGTTCCCCCCTGAATCCCTGGTTGCGATATCGGTGGAAACGAAGCAATCGCTCGAATGGTGCCAAGGAATGAAAACTTGGGTGGTGAGCGGAATCGGGAATAGTCAGTCGTTCCGCCGATCCGTTGCATCATTGGGAGTCGAGATCATTGGTGAGACGGCTTTCAGCGACCATCACCGGTATCACGATGACGATGTCCGCAAGGTTCGTGCTGATGCGCAGGCCGCCGGCGCAGATATCGTCCTGACGACCGAAAAAGACGCTGGAAAATTACAGCCGTTTCTTAGGTCGGACGACTCGTGGTGGGCATTACGGATTCACGCAGAGATCGTCCATGGGGAGGAGCGGCTGCGCCGATTGATCGTGGACGCAGGAGCTAGCGGTGCGTAAAGAGTTCATCAGACGCGTGTTGGTGCGGGCGCCGAATTGGATCGGGGATGCGGTGATGTGTGAGCCGGCTTTGCGCGGGCTCCGATCCCTCTTTCCTCAGGCAGAGATCACGCTCCTGGCAAAATCCGTTGTTGCGGAATTGTTCATCGGTTATGCCGGACTCGATCATGTGTTGGTGTACGACGATAAGGAGACACATGCGGGTCTGGGGGGGAAATGGACGCTCGCGGGGACCCTCCGACAACATCGCTTCGACCTGGCGGTGCTGTTTCAAAATGCCTTTGAAGCAGCGTTCATTGCGTGGCTCGCGGGGATTCCGCGACGATGTGGATATTTGACCGATGGCCGCGCCATATTTCTGAGCGACCCCGTTGCGGTTCCTAGTCCCAATTCGCTGACACATCAAGTCGAGTACTATTGGAACCTGCTCATGCCGTTGGGACTATCCGGAGCACCGCCGTCTCCACACCTGACGGTGTCGCCGGAGGAGGAGCGGGAGGTCGATGAGCGATTAGCCTCCTCAGGCGTGGACCCCTCTGATCTGCTCATCGGGATCAATCCGGGATCGACCTATGGGAGTGCAAAGCGCTGGTTGCCGGATCGATTCGCGGAGGTTGCTCAGCGTTTGGCGGAGCACCTCTCTAAAGCGGAAAGGATGCGCACAGCCGTTGTGGTTCTTGGCGCAAAGGGCGAAGAATCGTTGGGAAAGGACATCGCGGCCCATATCCAGGGCCGATCGGTGATCTTATCCGGAACGACCACGATTCGTGAACTGATGGCCGTGACTAAACGCTGCCGTCTGCTGCTCACCAACGATACGGGGCCGATGCATATCGCCGTGGCCTGTGGAGTACCGGTCGTCGCGGTGTTCGGCCCGACTGACTGGCGAACCACCGCACCCTATGGGCAAGCGCAGTTCATCGTACGTGAACCGGTCGAGTGCGCGCCGTGTCTGTTGCGAGAATGTCCGATCGATCACCGATGTATGACCAGAGTGCCGGCGGATCGGGTATATGACACGGCGGTTCAACAGATGCAAGCTGACAGGCTTGTAGGAAACAAGCTGACACGCGACAAGCCGATGAGTCGGGAGACCGAGGCCTCTCCGCAAAAGCTGTCAGTCTGTCCACCTGTAAGCTTGTCAGCTGTCCTTTCCGGCTATACCGTCTTCTTGGATCGCGACGGCACGTTGAATCCCGACCCCGGATACATCCGGTCGCCCGACCAGTTTGAATTATTTCCCGGCGTAGCCCAGGTGTTGGCGAAATTGGTACGGGCCGGTGCGCGGTTGATCGTGGTTACGAACCAGTCGGGAGTGGCGCGGGGACTGTTCTCCCTCGGTGACCTTGAGGCGATTCACGCAAAACTGACTCGACTCCTTGAGGAGTCCGGCGCCCCGCTCGATGCTCTCTACGTCTGTCCGCACCACCCCAATGATGCCTGCACGTGCCGCAAACCAAATACGGGCCTGATCGATCAGGCGGTGCGAGAGCGAGCAGTTGATCTCAGTCGTTCGTATCTGATTGGCGACAAAGTGAGTGATGTGGAGTTGGCCAAGCGTGTGGGTTCGCGGAGTATTTTGATGACGACAGGAGCGGTTCTGCCAGAGCAGGTTGAAGAATTGAAAATGTCTGGGCTGATCCCAGATCTGGTGGCCTCCTCGTTTGATGAAGCGGCGGAGTGGCTGCTACAGGATGCCAGGACCCGTGCCGCCATCCAGGGCGGGCACCAGATGATGCCGACTTAGGGTCTCGCGAGGTGCATGGGCGGTTCGATTCAAGGCACGGACTTGCGCCGGGAAAGCGGCGCACCTATAGTGTCGTGAGCGATTACGGTACACAGGCGCTACAAGAAGCTACAATCAATGGACCAACCAGAGGAAACCTGTGCCATTCCTTGTAATCTCTGCGGTAGCAGAGCGGTAGGGGTTCTGTCGAACCGAAGCCGCAGCGGCAAACCCTTGCGAACTGTGATCTGTCGATCCTGTGGGCTTGTGTGGTCCGATCCGCGCCCCCATGATGCGAAGCAGTTCTACGAAGAGGAGTATCGTCTCTCCTATAAAAAAGCCTCTAGCCCGAAGTCGAAACATGTGCTGCGCGCCGGCAAGGTCGCCCTGTCGCGGTTTGAGAAAATCAACCGACTGCTTACAGAACAGAAAACCGTACTCGATGTGGGGACCGGCGGAGGTGAATTTGCCTACTTGCTCCAATCCTTGGGGCATCGCGTGAGCGGAGTTGAGCCCAATAGAGGATATGCGGATTATTCGATCAAAGAATATGGATTGTCGGTGCAAGTCGGGTTTGTGCAAGATGGGGTGTTTCCGCCTGAGTCGTTCGATGTTGTGACGATCTGGCATGTGCTTGAACATACGGAAGATCCAGGCACCGTACTGGCGTTACTACACTCTTGGGTGAAGACAGACGGAATCGTGGTTGTGGAGGTGCCCAATGTGGAAGCCACGTGCCAGGCGCCCTGCAGCACGTTTCATGAAGCACACCTCTACAATTTCAACGTGGTGTCCTTGCGGAGGCTGGCCAGGAAGCATGGACTCCATGAAGCGTGGCATCTGATCTCACGGGATGGCGGGAACATCACGATGTTTTTCAAACGGGAGCTGCCGCCAATCGATCCCTACCTCGATACCATCATCCCAGGCAACTACGAGTGGGTATCCAGAATCGTGCATAGCCATACTGACCTCGCCCGTCACCTAACACCAGTACCGTATCTACGGGCCTGGCAACGGCTGTGCCGGTCCTTTGCGGAACGGCGTGAAACTGCCGGTGCGGAGAGCGGTAAAGCATTGCTGGACGGTTTGTATGCCGAGCAGGTCAAGATCCACTCGGCGGTTCCTGGATAAACGGATGCAGCCAGTGCAAGCGGTAATACCTACTGATCCTCGCCCCATTTCTTTTCCCCTGGACCACGGCCGCATTCTTCTCATCAAGCCCAGCTCGCTTGGCGATATCGTTCATACACTCCCGGTTGTCTCGGCGATCAAAACGCAGTGGCCCGGTGTGCATCTGACCTGGGTGGTCAAGCGCCAGTGGGCAGAACTCGTCCGCCGGGTCGTGGGAGTAGACCGCGTGTGGCCGATAAACGACGGGGCGGTGAATTGGTTGAAGCAAGGATGGGCATTGCGGAGGGAACGCTTCGACGTGGCCATCGATTTGCAGGGGCTGTTTCGTAGTGGGGTGATGGCGTGGTTGAGTGGTGTTCCGTTCCGCATCGGATTCGCCAACGGAAGAGAAGGTAGCTCCTGGTTCTATACGACGCCCGTGCCGGTCCCTACCCTGGAGATGCACGCAGTCGATCGGTATCTGCTCGTCGCGGAGGCCATGGGAGCCCGCGTACCGGGGGCGCCGCAGTTTCGGTTCAATCTGCGTGACGAGGACAGGACCTTTGTTCGGAATATCCTTTTTGAAAAGGGGCTCTCTATCGATCAGCCATGGGTCGTCATGAATGTCTCGGCTCGGTGGACGACGAAGCGGTGGCCGCTGAGTTTCTTTGCTAAAGTGCTTGATCGATTGCACGAGGAAGGCCGTGGTCCGGTCGTGGTGATCGGGAGTGCCGAGGACCGGTGTGATGTGGACGCGTTGCGCGCTGTGACGACCACCTCGTTCATCGATCTGGCCGGCACCGTTCCGCTCGGATGTCTCCCGGCGCTGCTGTCGAAGGCTGGGGTGATGATCACGAACGATTCAGGGCCGATGCATATCGCTGCGGCGGTGGGTGTTCCGGTTGTTGCCCTATTTGGGCCGACGAGTGCGGTCCGAACCGGTCCGTACGGAACAGGACATCGTGTCCTGACCGGTTCAGTCCCGTGCCGTCCTTGTTTCAGCCGTGTCTGCCGGCACGTTCCAGAGTTGGAGTGTCTCCACTCTCTCACACCGGACAATGTGGCCGAGGTCGTCCGAGACCTGTTGGCGGCACCCGCAAGCTCATCATGAATGTCTTGATTGTCAGACCGGATGGCATCGGCGACCTGATCCTTTCACTGCCGGTGGCGTCTCAACTCAGGCAATTGCTGCCTAGTGCGAAGATCGGATTTCTCACCAGTCCGATCACTGCTCCCATTCTTGACCACCATCTGGATGTCGACTATGTCCGGACGGTTCGCCTCACCGACTTGATAAGCATTCTACGGACTGCCTTCGCAGATGGAGTGGATGCCGCGATTTTTCTCAAGCCGTTCGGGCGTCTCATGTGGGCGGCCTATCTGGCGCGCGTGCCGATTCGTGTGGCGACCGGATTTCGCTGGTACAGTGTGCTGGCTAATCGGCGGGTGTTCGAGCATCGCAGCGACTTCATGCGTCACGAATCCGAATACAACGTGGAGATGCTGAACGGGCTCGGGCTAAGTCCACGTGCCGTGAGCAGGCCCACGTTGCGTGTGACCGAAGAAGAACGGATCGGCGGAGCAGACCAGTGGTGCGGCTTGCCTCGCCCGTATGTCGTGGTCCACCCCGGTGGACGCTCCGCGCGGCGCTGGCGGCCGGAACACTTTCGGGACTTGGCGGTTCGGTTGGCACACCTTGGATACGGTATTGTCCTGACAGGCAACGACTGTGAACGAATCGAATTTGAACGAGATACAGTGTCCACCGTGGGGCTTC
>VGXB01000025.1 GCA_016873515.1 Nitrospira sp. | reverse complement strand
GGATGGGCCGTTCGACCCCGCATACCTTGCCGTCTTCAGACTTCTTATGGCATCATGTACTGTCCTGGAGGGATATGTCTTCGTTGCTCGAATATGTCGGCTACGTGCACATCTATCTCGGTCCCTATCGAGGTAATCCAATCGCGCTGTATCTCAAACGTACGGAGTCCGGATGTCAGATCGGCCCCAAGGTGTATCCTTGGAACGACGTACTCGGGACCGGCAAAACACCCAACAAGGCTGCCGCCGATTTTGAGGAAAAATGGAAGGCCAGAGGCCTGCCCCCGGACATGTATTCCGGCCCGTCCTGGGAGGGGAGTATCAAACCGGAAAGGCCGGCACCGACGAAACCGGTCGCCTCCGCGCCGAGTGCATCGGTGCTGCCGCCGTCCTCAGTTCCAGTGAGTCAGCCCGCTGCCTCGCCCCTTGCCCAGCCGGAACAACCGGCCACCACTTCGTCGACGAATGATCAGTCACCTATTGCACCGACTTCTCCTTCTCAGACCTCAGGACAATCAAGTTAACCCCAACAGCCCTGTAGCCGCGATTTAGGAAGGCGATTCAGGAGTATTCCAACCTGGAAGGGTCATGGCTGGCCGTTCTGCACGGCAAGTTTGCTATGTCTCATCCCGTAGCCGATATAAACCACGATGCCGATGATCGTCCAGGCGATGAAGCGGGTCCATGTCAGCGCGGGGAGTCCGATCATGAGATAGAGGCATGCCGCCATGCCCAAGAGCGGGACAAGGGGCATAAAGGGCAGGCGAAACGGGCGAGGGTGATCCGGCTTCGTATAGCGGAGCAGCATCACGCCAAAGCAGACCAATATGAAGGCGAAGAAAGTTCCGATGTTGGTCATGTCGGCCGCATCGCCGATCCGAAACAAGGAGGCCAGAATCGCCACGGCGACACCGGTGAGAATCGTGGCTCGATGCGGCGTGCCGAATCGCGGATGCACGATCGACAGCCCGGGACTCAACAGTTGGTCGCGCGACATGGCGAAGAAGACGCGGATTTGTCCCAGCATCATCACGATGAGCACGCTGGTAATACCGGCGACCGCGCCGATCGCCACCAGCGCCGCCCCCCACTTGTACCCCACCAGACTCAGGGCTTCGGCCACCGGGGCGTGTATGTCGATCTGACTCACAGGGACCAGGCCGGTCAGCACCGCGGCGACGGAAATGTAGAGCACCGTACACACGGCTAAGGAACAGAGAATTCCCAGCGGGACATCCCGCTGAGGATTGCGGGCCTCTTCCGCAGCGGTTGAGACGGCGTCGAAGCCGATATAGGCAAAGAAAATGATGGCCGCGGCTGCCCGCACCCCCTCAAATCCATTCGGCATAAATGGAGTCCAATTGTCGGCGCTGACGGCGGGAGTTCCCACGGCGATGAAAAACAGAATGACAGAGAGTTTGACCATAACGATCAGTCCGGTGGCCCGCGCACTTTCTTTGATCCCGATTACCAGAATGATCGTGATCAGCACGACAATGATTGCCGCGGGAAAATTGGCGATACTACCTTCCGGTCCGCCCGCCCAGTGCGGTGGATTCGTCGCCCAATAGGGCAGTTCCACGCCCGCAAGCTTGAGCAGTTTATTGAAGTAGCCAGACCAACCGATCGCCACGGCCACGCAGGCGACGCCGTACTCCAAGATCAGATTCCATCCGGTCAGCCAGGCGAGGAACTCGCCCAGTGTCGCGTAGGAAAAAGTATAGGCCGAACCGGCGACAGGAATCATGGCCGCGAATTCCGCGTAGCAGAGTGCGGCCAGCGCGCAGGTGAATCCCGATAGCACGAAGGACAGGACGATGCTGGGCCCAGCCCCTGGCCGGTGCTCATCGCCCACGATGGCGGTGCCGACTAGCACGAAAATACCAGTCCCGATGATCGCACCGATCCCCAGAGCCGTCAGATCCCACGCGGTCAAAGTTTTTTTGAGGCGATGTTCCGGGTGGTTCGCGTCAGCCAGAATCTGGCTGATGGATTTGGTTCGAAAGAGGCGATTGATCACGGATGTCCCTGAGTGGAGCGTGGTGAGATCACTGGGGTTAGGTGTACTCCGGAATTAAGTATAGCCGGTCGAGCGGAATGAGTCTGGCGATACCGAGCGCGGGCTTGACGGCGGCCACCGGTGTCGATCATGCGCGAGTCCGTCGTGCGGCGCGCAACAGGGCCTCAAACAGGTTCCGGTGAGCCGTGTGGCGTTCGAAGAGGAATTCCGGGTGCCATTGAATAGCCAGCAGAAATCGGTGGGTGGGTGATTCGATGGCTTCAACGATCCCATCCGGCGCGATCGCGCTGGCCACTAACGAGGGTGCAACGATCTTGACAGACTGATGATGAGCGCTGTTGACCATCAGCGTCGCCCGGGCAACGATTTTCCAGAGCAGGCTCTTCGGCACGATCGACACCGGATGCGAGACCTGCACCGCTTTCGTGGCTTGACGGTGATTTAAGGCCTGTTGAACCTGAGACGGAATGTCCTGAAACAGACTGCCACCGCAGGCAACGTTAACCGTCTGCATGCCTCCGCAAATCCCCAAGAGCGGGAGATCGCGAGTTCTGGCCTGGTGGACCAGTTCCAGCTCAAAGTTGGACCGGCGCTCGCTGACGAGCGGAAATTTGTAGCGTTGCCGTTCTCCATACAATCGGGGAGGGAGATCGGGCCCGCTGCCGGTCAGCAGCAGTCCATCCACACCATCGAGGAGCCGCCGTCTGGCGGACGGAACGGACACGAGGGGAAGGATCAGAGGGATACCGCCCAATTCTTCGATGGCCCGGATGTAGCGGGCCCTCAGGAAATAGGTCGGCTCCCGTCCCCCCATATCCTGCCTGTCACCGGCATTGAAGTCCGGTGTCACGCCAATGACAGGATTCATATCACTCGACTGGTTGAAACCCTGATTGGTCCATAGGCGCAGGGGCGGAAGTAACTCCGTCAGTGTCGGCGGCGATCCCGAAAAACCGCACCGGGCGCTCGCCCGTGAGGTGTTCCGGTGAGATGAAATAAGTCCCGTACATGCTGGGGACCCAAATACTCTTCGCCGTTTGTTCACTGCCTCCAGAAAACAGGTAGGCTAAGCCGCCCACGATTCCTCCGTTGAGCGCATAGATTGCTTTACATGGGAAATAGAGAAGGGTGGCGCTGACGGACATCACTTGCATACCGACACCAGCAGGCGTGCCTTGTTGCCGATCGACGGACGATGACTGGCTCCATGCGGGAGTCGCCACTATCGAGCACACCATCAGCACCACGATGAACGCCACAGTCGGAAACCAATCAGAGAGTCCTTGTTGCTTCATACTCCGACGCCTCCTTTCTTATTCAACACCACGATCCAGTGATGGATTGAGGCTGTGCATGTCAATCGGTTGATATAACAAATTTGCGGCGAATGCAAGCCCCCTGCTGACGCGTGATGTTAGCGACGGCGAGATTTATTCGGCTCGCGTGCTGTGCACTAGTTCGCGCCGCACGGAACGGGCGCCCCCCCTGCTACAATAGACGGGGCCGAAGTTCCCGTCGCGCAGCATTGCCAATCCACCCGCTGGGAATGATAGCGCGATAAGATGACTCGTGTGGACCTGTGGGCGGAGTTGGTGGCGGAGAGCGAGCCCGTGCCAGATGCGCTCACCATCGGCCCAGCTTCGTCATCGTGATCATTGGAATCGGTTACCTTTTTCTCTTCAAATCTCGAAGCTTATCAGCCTAGACCTTTTCGTTTTCATCTTCGGCAATGCCCCCAAGTGCCTCATTACCGAATCCCTCGCTCAAACTTTCTGAGCCGAAGCCATCTCTGACGCGGACCTCCATCGATCTTCTGCTCAACAATCTCGATCAGGCCATCAGACCCAAAGACGTCGATGGCATCCTGCGGCACATCGCTCCAGATGTGATGATCACTATTCATATGAGGCAGGAGGCACACCAAGAGTCCGCGCTGCTAACACGCGAAGAGTATCGAAAAGCGCTCACGATGGAATTCACTTTCCCGAGTGCCAATGATTTTACCTGTGTGAATACTACGTTCTCACTGGCTCCGGATGAGCGAAGCGCAAAAGTCTTGGATAAATCGACATAGACGTTGCTGCAATTGAATCGGGAACTCAAAATCGAAGGCGAAGAAACGTTTATCGTACGAATGTTGAGAAACAAACCACGGATCGTCTAGCTGGGGAAAATCGTCCAGCGGGATTCCATGTAACAGCCCGTAGTCTGTAAACATCCCCTCCCACCTCTCAATCAGCCTTCGCTCAAAACTTCTTGCCCTGAATGTGAGTCCAGTTTGATATAATCCCCCTTGTACAAAGATCGTCCATGCGCGTACTCGTCATCGAAGATGAGACCAAAGTCGGCTGCTTTATCAAGCGCGCGCTTGAAGAAGAAAGCTACGCCGTCGATCTGTGTGAGGACGGAGCCAAGGGGTTTGAGATGGCCTTGGCGACCAATTATGACTTGTTGGTGGTCGACCTGATGCTCCCATCGATGTCCGGCATGGATATTCTTAGGGCCGTCCGCCGCGAGCGCATTCAAACTCCCGTCCTGATTCTCACGGCACAGTCCCAGATCGATCAGCGGGTGAAAGGACTCGATGCCGGCGCCGATGACTATTTGACCAAGCCGTTCGCCATCGATGAGCTGCTGGCCCGCGTCCGGGCCCTGCTCCGCCGTGGCGTAACGGAGAGTTTTGGAATTCTTCAAGTCGATGATTTGGTCTTGAATCTAGCCACGCGCGAAGTCACCCGCAGCGGCCAACGCATCGATCTCACACTCAAGGAATATGCCCTGCTGGAGTACCTCATGCGGCATACCAGACGGGTCTTGACGCGGCCCATGATTTCTGAGCACGTGTGGAATCAGGATTTCGACACCTTCACCAACGTCATCGACGTCTATGTGAACTACCTCCGTAACAAGATCGATCGCGGCCGAACCAAAAAGCTGATTCATACGATTCGAGGCAGTGGGTACATGCTGAAGGCCGACTGATATGAAAGTCGCGCCCATTCTGCTTCCGCCAACCTGCTGTTACCGACTGGCCCCAGCCAGTTCCTTCAGGCCTTGCGCCGGAGCTTGCTGATGCCGCTGCGTGTCAGGCTCACCCTCTGGTATGGAAGCGCGCTGGCAACGGTATTGATCACGTTCTCTGTCGTCTTGTACGTGATCACCGCCAGGAATCTTCGAGACGACGTCGATGAATCCCTCAAAGAAACCGCCGCCACCGCAGTACGTTCTTTGGAAGAACGCGGGTTTCTTCCGTTACTCGACGAAGAAGACCTGCTATCCCAGTTTCCTGAATTGGCCCGGATCGACAAATTCTTCCAAATCTTCAGCCCCTCCGGCACCATCACGATCCGGTCACCCAACATCAAGCGGTATGAGGTGCCACTCAGCCAAAAGGCGCTCGAGACGGCCTTCCTCGGCCAGTCGCTGCTCGAAACAACCAAGTATCCCAACGAGCCCCAGCTGCGGCTGATCTCTGCGCCAATCACATACCGAGGCAACTTTCTCTATTATATTGTACAAGTCGGCACATCGATGGAATCAATCGAGGATACATTGCGCCATTTCTTCATCCTCCTGACCGTGGCTGTGCCGATTGCGCTGGCCGTCTCGCTTGCAGCGGGATGGTTTCTCGCCGGCCGGGCCTTGCGCCCCGTCGATGCCATCACGCTGGCCGCGCAGCGCATTGCCGGCGGCGATCTCAGTCAGCGTCTCGCCATGCAGACAGCGCCTGACGAAATTGGTCGACTGGTCGAGACGTTCAACAACATGATCGGGCGGCTGGAAGCGTCCTTTCGACAGATCCGCCAGTTCACCAGCGACGCCTCGCACGAGCTGCGGACGCCGTTAACCGTGATGAAAGGGGAAACCGAGCTCGTGCTGCGACGGGCCCGCCCGTTGGAAGATTATCACACCGTGCTTGAGAGCAATCTTGAAGAAATCGACCGGATGGCCCGCATTGTCGATGAACTGCTGTTTCTCTCCCGTGCCGACATGGGCGCGGTCAAGATTGAGCTGCTACCGGTCTCCCTGGAGGCACTTGTTGAAGACATCCACCGCCAGGCCACCGTGCTCGGGCAAGATCGCACGATCGAGGTTGTATTGGGAACTATCGTGCCGGCTCGCGTACAGGGTGACGAGCTGCGCCTGCGTGAGCTGTTGCTCAATTTAGTCGAAAACGCCGTCAAGTATTCGAACCCGAAAGGAAAAGTCACGATCAACCTGATAACCGAAGGCCAACAGGCCATTATATCCGTCACGGACCAGGGCATCGGAATCGCACCGGACAATCAGCACAAGATCTTCAACCGATTTTTCCGCACCGTCGAAGCGCGTACCCACACCAAGAAGGGCACCGGCTTGGGCCTCGCCATCTGCTCTTGGATTGCCGAAACTCACAAGGGCTGCATCAGCGTGCAAAGTGAGCTGGGGCAAGGCTCCACGTTCACTGTCACGCTGCCGCTCGCGCCACGCCCGGCGTGATTTGTTGCTGAGTGCGCCTGCAACGATCTGCGCTCGCAGCACTCAGTCGAATACGACTGTCTTCCGGCCATACACGAGTATGCGATGTTCGATATGCCTCCGCACGGCCCGAGCCAGTACGATTTCCTCCAAATCTCGGCCTTTGCGGACGAGATCCTCGACGGTGTCCCGGTGACCAATCCGGATTACATCCTGTTCGATGATCGGTCCTTCGTCCAGGTCCTGTGTGGCATAGTGCGCAGTCGCTCCGATGATCTTGACCCCGCGGTCATAGGCCTGGCGATAGGGATTCGCACCGATGAAGGCAGGAAGGAACGAATGATGGATGTTGATAACCGGGCACCCGACTTGCGCAAGGAAATCCGCGCTGAGAATTTGCATGTACCGGGCCATCACGACCAATTCCACACGATATTCCTTCAAGAGGGTGACGACCTGCCGCTCTTGTTGGGACTTGGTCTCCTTGCTGACAGGATGCACGGCGAACGGAATTTTAAAGAGATCCGCCCAGCTCGCGCAGGTCTCATGATTGGAAATGATGATGGGAATGTCGATGTGTAGCTCATCTCGGCGATGCCGTTGCAGTAGGTCCGCCAAACAGTGGTCTTGTTTCGACACCATCATCGCAACGCGCTGACGTCGGCTGGTGAGATGAACTTCGTACCGCATCTCGAAAATTTTGGCGATGGGGGCGAACGCGGATGCGATCTCATCGGAGGCGATCTGTAATCCTTCCGCCGCATACTCCATCCGCATCAGGAAATCGTTTGATTCTTCGTCCGTGTGGTGATCGGAGTTGAGGATATTGCCCCCGAAATCGTGAATGAAACCAGAGACGCGGGCGACAATGCCCTTACGGTCCTTGCAGTGGATGAGAAGGACAATGGACTCTTTCGGCCGTGTCGTCATGTGCGAGATAACCTGATATCAGGTTGGTGATGAACAGACGCTTGAAGTGTAGGAGACACCCAAAAGCCGAGGTGGCGGTTACGAGATTATTCGCCCAACGAGATCGTACGTGACCGCCTCGGTGATCCGCACCTTGACTAGATCTCCGGCGGAAGCCACACCCTTATTCATATATACCACGCCATCGATGTCGGGAGCCAACCCCTCGTGCCGGCCTTCGAGTAACAAGGAGGTGTCTTCGGATGGCCCGTCGATCAGGACATCAAGCACCGTCCCGACCTTTTCCTGTCCCTTCGCCGCCGCAATGGATTCCTGAACCGCCAACAACTCGTTGCGTCGTTCGTCCATCACGTCTCGCTTGATCTTTCTATCAAAGCCAATCGCCGGAGTGTTCTCTTCATCCGAATAGTGGAACACCGCGACTCGGTCGAACTCAGCCTGCTGCACATAGTCTCTCAGTTCGGTGAAAGCTTCCTCTGTTTCACCGGGGAATCCGACGATGAAGGCCGTGCGGAACGTCACTCCGGGGATGCGATGCCGGATCCGATCGACCAATCGTTCGATAGCTGCCCGGTCACCCAGACGATGCATAGCTTTGAGCATACGGTCGTTGATATGTTGCAACGGCATGTCAATGTACTTTGCAATCTTCTCCTCGCCCGCATAGACAGCCAACAAATCATCCGTCACCTGTTGCGGATAGAGGTAGAAAGGCCTGATCCACCGTACCCCGTCTATGCGAACCAACTCGCGCAGGAGCGACACGAGTCCCTGCCGAAGTCCAAGATCAACTCCATAATTGATCGTATCTTGCGAAATGAGGCTGATTTCCTTCACCCCCTCGCCGGCCAGTCGCCGTGCCTCGGCAACGATCGACTCGATCGCCCGGCTCCGCTGCTTGCCCCGCATCAAGGGAATCGCACAGAAGGCGCAGTTACGGTTACAGCCTTCGGCAATCTTGACGTAGGCGCTGTGCTGCTTTCCGAGTCGAATCCGAGGAACCAGTTCGTCGTAGAGGTACGGGGGTTTGCTCATCCACACGCGTTGGTGACGCTTCTTCGGTGCGAGCAGGTCACGGCAGATGTCGGCGATTTTGCCGAATTCGCCGGTGCCGACCACCCCGTCCAACTCTGGCAATTCTTTCAGCAGATCTCCCTGATAGCGCTGAGCCAGACAGCCAGCGGCAATGAGAACGTGACAGGTACCCTGTTGCTTCAACTTGCCATGCTCCAGGATGGTATTGATCGATTCCTGCTTCGCTTCCTCGATAAAGCCACAGGTATTGATGATGACCACTTCAGCTTGTTTCGGATCACCGGTCAGGTGAAACCCTTCTTTGACAAGCATGCCCAACATGACCTCAGAGTCCACCTGGTTCTTGGAGCAACCCAGGTTGATGAAACCGATCGTCGTCCCACCTGATAAGGCTTTGCCCTGAACGGACTTCCTCACTGGTTTCTTCCGACCGAGTTGAATTAACGATGACGACATGACGAGCATCCTACGGAAGGACTGAAACGCCTGTCAACGAGCTGACGCTTGCTATTCCGCTCGCGCTTCACCTACAGTGCGCGGCGTGACCCGTACCTACCAAGGCATCAAGCCAACCATTCCCAACTCCTGTTTCATCGAAGACACCGGCGTCGTGATCGGGGACGTGGTGATGGGCGAGGCCTGCAGTGTCTGGTTCCATGCCGTCATTCGGGGGGACGTGCACTACATCCGGATCGGTGATCGGACCAACGTCCAAGACCTCTGCATGCTGCACGTGACTCACGACATTCACCCTTTGATCATCGGAAACGACGTGACGATCGGGCACAATGTCGTACTGCACGGATGCACCATTAAGGATCGTGTGTTAGTGGGGATGGGCGCCATCATCATGGACGGGGCAGTGATTGGAGAGGATTCGGTCGTGGGAGCCGGGTCGCTGGTCACGGAAGGGACAATCGTGCCACCCAAGAGCCTGATTCTTGGCTCACCGGCCAAGGTGAAGCGACCGGTCAGTGAGAACGAACTGACTTGGATCAAGGAGTCTGCCGACAATTACGTGCGATATGCCCGCACCTACATGGGAAATCAGTCAAAGCCAACCGGGTTTGTTCCGTAGAGTGCGCTCTTCCCCTTATCTGTCATCTTTTTCTGAACCAACCCGAACAAAGCAAATCGGATCGCCCACGAGCGCGGTCGGATACTGTTTCTGCTCCACGTGATACGGAATCGCGTGCCGATGACACCAATCCGCGATCCAGACGACTTCTTCGATCGAAGTGGTCACCCAACCAGTCAGGCTGAGCTTTGGCATGCAGCGATCAACAATCGACCGAACGATGCGCCGTTGCCGTTCGAACCTTGTGGGGTTGAATGTGACCGGATCGAGGTTTCCGTAGGATAGCGGCGACAAGTCGGGAAACCGCTCCGGATCATTGAGGACACTGACGATCCACAGATGATCAAACGTCCCCTTGGCTTTCTCCGCGGTTGAAGCGCAAAACTTGACCGACGTACCACGACAAGCCCTGTTGAGCGTGGCGACCTCAGACCGGCGAAGATTATAGGGTTCAACGTGGCGGTCAAGCTCCAGCACTTCAGCCAGCAGACAGGGCAACTCCGCCACTCCGGCTCCTACATAGAGGCTCCGGCCACCACACGGCAACTTTTTCAGGAGTACCCTGGATAGATCGATACCCAATCGCTCGCAAGACTTTCGTTTCGCCATCCAGAATTCATCGCCCCCTTCATAACAGTAGACGGAACCGAGGGCAGGGTAATCAAGGTGATCGAAGACACAGCGAATGGTTTTTGCGGTTGTTGGTTGAAGCGGACGCCTCTTGAGGTGGCTTGCAGAAGTCGGCATCAGCCGACCCTCGGCGCTTCAATGATCTTAATGATCTCGGGGGCAATTGTGTGTTTAAGCCTATCGGGTGCGAAGACAGGATAACGTTCGTCAATCAAGGCCTGCAGCTGAGTTTGCCGTCTGGACTCAGTGGGCATCTGTGCTTGTACGCGTCACGAACGACACACCACAGTTCACGGTTTGGCTATGCCACAATTTCTGTACCGATACCCTTACGCGTGAAGATCTCGAGCAGAACAGCATGAGGGACCCGCCCGTCGATGATATGGGCTTTCCCGACTCCTCCCGCCAGGGCATCGAGACAGGCATGTATCTTGGGCAACATACCCTCTGTAATCGTCCCTTTCTTCACCATGCGTTGGACGTCTTTGCGCGAGACGGTCGAAAGATGGTGCCCCTTGGCGTCGCGAATCCCTTTGATATCCGTCATCATGACAAGTTTTTCCGCACGCAACGCGCCGGCTATCGCGCCAGCGACCAGATCGGCGTTGATATTGTAGGTATTCCCCTCACGATCCGTGCCGATTGGCGCGATGATAGGAATATAGTGATCATCTTGCAGTTTATACAGCAGACTCGGATCGACCTTCTCGATGTCACCGACAAATCCAAAATCTCCGTCCTGGTCGTCCAACTCGCGATCAAGACTCTCCGCCCAAGCTTTGGCTGTCAACGGCTTGCTTAAGATCAGTCCTCCGTCTTTTCCGCTCAGACCGACCGCGCTGCCCCCGTGCCGGTTGATGAGATCGGTAATCGCCATGTTGATGCATCCGGCCAGCACCATCTCGACAATTTCCATGGTCGCTTCGTCAGTAATCCTGACGCCATGACGGAATTTTGCCTCGATACCGAGCCGATCCAGCATTTTATCGATCTGAGGGCCCCCGCCATGGACGATGACCGGATTGATCCCGACATATTTCAACAACACCACGTCCTGTGCGAAACGTTCTTTCAACGACGAATCCATCATCGCATGGCCGCCGTATTTCACGACGACGGTCTTTCCACGGAAGCTCCGAATGTACGGCAAGGATTCGATCAGAACGTTGGCTTTCTTGATGAGTCGATTCATGCATGCACCTCCGGCAATCGGCTGAAGACTGGTAGCTTCTAGAGTATGTACCGGCTCAAATCTTGATCCTTCACGACGTCTTTCAGGCGCTCACGAACGTAGTCCGCGGTGATGTTCACGGTCTTGTCCGGCCACTCAGGGCCTTCAAACGAGATGTGCTCCAACAGCCGTTCCATGATCGTGAACAGACGGCGCGCCCCGATGTTTTCCGTCCGTTCATTGACCTGCACGGTAATATCGGCGATGGCCTCCAATCCGTCCGTGGCGAACTGCACAGTGAGCCCCTCTGTCGCCAGTAAGGCCTGATACTGCCGGATCAGCGCCCCTTTCGGTTCGGTGAGAATACGCACAAAGTCCTCTTTCGACAAGGGACTGAGTTCCACGCGGATCGGAAACCGCCCTTGCAGCTCTGGAATCAAATCGGACGGCTTGGCGACGTGAAACGCTCCCGCTGCGATAAAGAGGATATGGTCCGTCAGCACCGCACCATGTTTGGTGCTGACCGTACAGCCCTCGACAATAGGCAGCAAGTCCCGTTGCACACCTTCCCGCGACACGTCGGGCCCCATGGTCTGTTCCCGCCCAGCGATCTTGTCGATCTCGTCGAGAAACACGATGCCGGTCTGCTCGACCTTGGTGATCGCTTCGCGCACCACCTCGTCCATGTCGATGAGCTTCTGCGCCTCTTCCTGCGTCAGGTGCTTCAGGGCTTCCGGCACTTTCATGAGTCGCTGTTTTTTCTTACCTCGAAACATTCCGCCCAGCATGTCACGGAGGTTGCCTTCCAGCTCGTCCATTCCACTCATATTGGCAATAACCCCAACCGGCATGCTGCGCTCTGTGACCTCCATTTCGACCGTCCGCTCGTCAAGCTTGCCGTCGCGCAGTTGAAGCCGTAGTTTCGATCTAGTGGCCTCGTAGGAATCATGGGCTGGTTCGGCAGTCGTCTCGCCCTGCCCCTCCATGAATCTAGGTCTGGGCGGGGGTTGGGGTAACAACAAATCCAGCAGGCGCTCTTCCCCGTGCTGCTCGGCTTTGCGCTGCACCGCGTCCAGGCGATGGGTTTTCACCATATTGATGGCCAGCTCAGTCAGGTCCCGGATGATAGATTCCACGTCACGCCCGACATAGCCGACTTCCGTGAACTTGGAGGCTTCAATCTTAATAAACGGAGCCTGAGCCAGCTTAGCCAACCGCCTGGCGATCTCCGTTTTCCCCACCCCCGTCGGTCCGATCATGATGATATTTTTCGGCATAACTTCATCCCGCAAGTCCGGCGAGAGCTGCTGCCGGCGCCACCGACTGCGGAGCGCGATGGCCACCATGCGCTTGGCGTCTTTTTGTCCGATAACGTAGCGGTTCAACTCCTCCACGATCTGGCGGGGAGTGAGGCTGTTGAGATTCAACGAGTCAGCGGCACTGGTGTTGTGAGTCATGTCTATTCGTATCCTCAGCTTATCCGTGTAGTTCCTCAACGATGATCTGCTGGTTGGTATAGATATCAATCGCGCCGGCGATCTTCATCGCTTCGGCGACCACAGTCGCCGCGTCCAGCTGTGAGTGCCCCAACAATGCTCTGGCCGCCGCTAAGGCATAGGCGCCCCCTGAACCGATGGCCAGAATTCCGTCTTCTGGCTCGACCACGTCGCCCGTCCCTGAAATGATGAAGGACTGCTCCCGATCCGCCACCGCAAGCAACGCTTCCAACCGGCGCAACACACGGTCGGTTCGCCAATCTTTGGCAAGTTCCACCGCCGCTCTTGTGAGGTTGCCTCGGTGTTCTTCCAGTTTGCCTTCGAATTTCTCAAACAGTGTAAAGGCGTCGGCTGTCGCCCCGGCAAATCCGGCAAGCACCTGATCGTGATAGAGACGCCGGAGCTTCTTGGCATTGCGCTTCATCACTGTGGTCCCGACCGTGACTTGGCCGTCACAGCCCATGGCAACGCGTCCGGCACGGCGGGCACACAAGATGGTCGTGGAGCGAATGGTCATGACTGCCGTTGATCCTTTCGTGTCACGACGGCACCAGCCGGACGCGCACGCGGATGCGCACGATCATAGACCGCCGCAAGTTGGTCCGCTGCTAAGTGCGTATACTTCTGCGTCGTGCTCAGCGATGCGTGGCCGAGCATTTCCTGAATAGACCGAAGATCGGCGCCTTCATCAAGGAGATGAGTGGCAAACGAATGGCGCAGCGCATGTGGACTCACCGCCCCACCGGCAAGAGAACGGGAATACTGGGTCACAATACGGGCCACACTCCGCGTCGTGATTCGGCCGCCGCGATGATTCAAGAAGACGGGAGCTGATGACTGATGGCTGATGGCTAATGGCTGCAAAGACTTGCGATACGCTCGAATCGCGCGCAGCGCCAAGTCTCCGATCGGAACCACGCGTTCCTTCCGTCCTTTGCCGCGCAAATGAATGAGCCCTTCTGTCAGGCTGAGATCCCCTATATTGATCCCAACGGCTTCACTTACTCGTGCGCCCGTAGAATACAAGGTCTCGAGTAGCGCCCGGTCACGCAGGGCACGCGAGGACTGTCCGGTCGGAAAGTCCATTAAGACGCCGACATCATCCTTCGTTAGCACACGGGGAAGCAGTTTCGGCAGCTTGGGACTCTTGAGCCCCTCGGTCGGATTGTTCTGCACCAAGCCTTCACGCACCAGAAACCGGTAAAAACTCCGAAGACAGGCCAATTTCCTACCCAGTGAGGCGGCTTTCTCGCCATTTCGGTCAAGCCGGTGGAGATAGGCTCGAATCCGTTCGGTTGTGACGTCGGCGGCTTGGATCGGCTCTGACCCATGACCTGCCGCATGAAGAAACGAGACGAGCTGCCGGAGATCCGATCGGTAATTCCGAACGGTCTCACCCGACGCATTTCGCTCGACCTCAAGAAAATTCACGAAAGCCTGGATCTGGTTTTCCATAACTCAAAATCCTCAAGCGCCCGCTTGGCAATCAGCCGCCGCTTCGCCTCTTTGTCTCGTGGCGCAGCGGGCAAAGGCGGGAACAGGCCAAAATTGGTATTCATCGGTTGGAAATGACGAGGATCGGACAAGGCGACGTGCGCGATCAGGCAGCCATGCGCCGTTGTAGGAGGAGGTGTGACAGGCGGTTGCCCCGTCAACAGTCGTGCTGCATTGATGCCCGCCAAGCCGCCCATCGCGGCGGATTCGGTATAGCCCTCTACACCAACCAGTTGTCCGGCAAAAAACAATGTGGCGCGAGCCTTGAATTGCAAGGTGTTCGTGAGCAACTGGGGAGAATTGATAAACGTGTTTCGGTGCAAGCTGCCATAGCGCAGAAACTCCGCTTGTTCCAGACCCGGAATGAGCCGGAAGACTCGTTTCTGTTCAGGATAAGTCAGCTTGGTCTGAAACCCCACGAGGTTGTAGCAGGTGCGATGACTGTTTTCGGTCCTCAGCTGAACCACAGCGGCCGGGCGCGATCCGGTGCGCGGATCTTCCAAGCCAACTGGTTTCAAGGGACCAAACTGCATTGTTTGCCGTCCGCGCTCCGCCATCACTTCAATTGGGATACAGGCCTCGAAATACGATGTTTTTTCGAAATCCTTCGGCTGCACTTTCTCAGCCGCAATGAGCGCCTCATAGAAGGCATTGTATTGTTCCTGCGTCATCGGGCAATTGAGATAATCGTCCTCACCCTTGCCATAGCGCGACGCCCTGAAGGCAATCGTCAGGTCGATCGAGTCCGCGTCGATAATCGGCGAGATGGCGTCATAGAAGTAGAGATGCTGCGATTGCGTCGTGGCGCGAATGGCCTGCGAGAGCGTATCGGACGTCAGCGGACCGGTCGCCACGATACACGCACAATCGGCCGGAATATCGGCGATTTCCTCGTGAAGAATTCTGATATTGGGATGGCCCTCCAGCGCCAGAGTGACTTGCCGCGAGAATTGCTCCCGATCAACCGCCAGCGCCGATCCAGCCGGAACCCGCGCACGTTCGGCTGACGTGATGATCAGAGAATTCAGCCGGCGCAATTCTTCCTTGAGAATGCCGGGGGCGTTCTGCAGATCGGCGGAACCCAGCGAATTCGAGCAAACTAATTCAGCCAAGTCGCCGGTTTTGTGCGCCTTAGTCATTTCCTTCGGGCGCATCTCGTACAGGGTGACTTTGACACCCCGATTCGCAGCCTGCCAAGCCGCTTCGGATCCGGCCAAACCACCGCCCACGATGACAAGGTCATCTCTCATGCAACCGGCACTCCTTGCAAGGATTAAGGACTTATTCTAGAAACCCTGTTTCAGGGAAGTCAAGGCAGTGACCCGCCGGAACGCCGTGGATATGGGAAGACCGCCGAGATTGAACCTCGCCGAAAGCCCATGCTAGACTCCGGCACGTTGGGCTTTGATGGGGCGATTAGCTCAGTGGTAGAGCGCTTCCTTCACACGGAAGAGGCCACAGGTTCGATACCTGTATCGCCCACCATCCTGTTGTTCCTTCAGAATCCAGCCCTCACAGCGCTCCCAAGGCGGCAATTTTTCTAGATGAGACAAATCCACTGGAATCCTGGGCAGACCAGGGGTTGTCGGCTACACTTCCTCTAGATTTTGCGAAACATCAACCGACCATTCAACATTGGACTGAAACAAGCGAAGGAATATGATGACAGCACCGTCGCGGGCTCTTGGTACCGCGATGCTAACTATGATTGCCTCAGGTTGCGCCGCAACAGCTCAACACGCCACGAAGGACAAGGAGTATCCACCCCCAACGAGTATCTATAACATTCTTGACGGCACCGCATTGGTCTACTCGGACCCAGCTGCCGGATCAGCCGTCAATGACCATCCCCTTCGCTGGCTTGGATTCCTCTCGCACCCGCTGGGCCACGCCGCCGATTATGGCCTCAATCGGCCGACTTATAAATTTGGTAGCAGCATTCCCTATCTCTTCGGCTACACGGCTGAAGACAATTTACTGGACGCGCAACGCCGCTAAATTAGGCCATTCTATCCGCATGCGGGGGCCTGCCCCTTTCCGAGACGCAGGTCTCTCGTTTTCCCGTTCGCCTCGTTCCTCTAAATCGTGTATGGTTTGGATCGGCCTTTTATTCCGGGAGGAATCTTCATGGGAATCGCGGACAATCGTAGAGTTCTCCTTGGGTTCGTACTCGCGATCGGCGTCATAAGCGGATGCGGCCAGAAAGCCGATTCCGTTCGCCCCAATCTTCCTCCTTCTGCAAGCGATCTCGTCTTGCTCAAATCAGCCGTACTCTGCGAGCGCAAAGCGGACTTCATCAAGAAACAGGCTCCCGCCACCTACCAGACGAGCGCCTGGGGGAGCGGACAAGAAATCCTGGTGTCTCAGGCCAAGAGCACCTCTCATGAAGAAGGGTCGTACTTTTTCGATGAAGATGGACTGCTCATCGGAGTCCTTTTCACTTTTCCCAAAGGGTTAATCCTTGATCCTTACCCTGTCCTTCGCGGCACCATCGCTCAGCTGAAACCATCGTTGGAGTTTTATCTGAATACCTCTCAACTGGAAACGAAAACGACCATGGATGCCAGCGCACTCTACGAGACCGGAGATGAGAAGACCACCACGCAATATCTTGTGACTGGCTCACCCAAACATCCGATCCTCCTGCAAGCCTCATTCACCATTGACCCATATGTGCGGCTGTTCTCTCCGTATCGCAAAGAATTTCTCGATCGGCTCAGAAGCGCGAGTACTGGGAAAACCGGACCGAACATCGAGAGTCAAGGGAGTGAGGACAAGGAGCCGTTCACATCGCTACAGCAATTCGCCCGTGGGCAAACCGCCCAACTGGCTTACTGCGGCAACAAGAACTATGACGCCGCGGCTGATGCCTATCAAAGAGCCATCGCCAGTGGGTTTACAAACAAAGTGTGGCTGGCTGAAGCCCATCACAAATTAGGTCTTTCGTGGGCAGCCAAGGGACAATTTGAGAACGCGAAAACTGAGATGCTGCAATCCCTCTCGATCAGACCCAACATTCCCGAAGTCCTCAATAACGTCGGTACCGTTCACCTCAAGCTCGGCGACAAAGCCGCTGCCGCAGGAGTCTTTGAACGGGCCGTCAAACTGCGCCCCAACTATGCCGTGGCCCGCTACAACCTGGCGGAGGTCTCGGAACAAACCAATCCCAAACGCGCAGTGGCGGAATATGAAACGTACTTGGCCCTGGTGGAAGGCAACCCCGAGGAAAACACGCGGGCAGCTCAGGCACGCGAACGGATCAAACTGCTGAAACAGTAACCTATATGACGAGAACCCGCTTAGCGGCGGGTGTGCTCTTCTTCTTCTTGGGCCGTTTTACACTCAATACAGTGGATCGTGACCGGGCGAGCTTTGAGTCGCTTGTAAGGAATCTTCCCTCCACAGACCTCACAGATCCCGAACGTTGAGGTCTTCATCCGATTCAACGCCTCATCGATTTTCTTGAGCAGTTTGCGCTCACGATCCCGAATCCGCATGGAAAAATTCTGGTCCATCTCAGCCGAGGCTTGATCGTTGACATCGGGAAACGCTTCTTGACCTGGCTGGTTCATAAACACTTCGCCTGCCTCGTCGAGGATGGCCGCGCGCTGACGCTCGAGATCTTGGCGGATGTCCGGGTATTTCACCGGCGCGGCCCCGGATTTCTTCTTCTTGTCGCCGAATCGCATGGTGGCTACGCGCAAGGAGGGTTTTTCGGGAACACGTTTAACGGTGGAACGAGCTTTCATGCCCCACTCTACCATTGTGGAGTTTAAGGTAAAATATAGCAGGCTGATTAAGAACGGGTCAACAGGCAGGGACTCCTCTGACCTACAAATCCCGCCGTCCCTCAATGGATTTGAGCAGCGTCACTTCGTCCGCATACTCGATGTCCATTCCAACGGGAATCCCATACGCGATGCGAGAGACTCGAACGCCGAAAGGTTTGAGAAGCCTGGTGAGATAGATTGCGGTCGCTTCGCCTTCGATCGTGGGGTTGGTCGCAAGAATGACTTCGCCCACACCGCCCAGTTTCACGCGATCGACGAGCTCGTCCGCTCGTATATCCCCGGGTCCCACGCCATCGAGCGGGGAAAGCGCGCCCAACAAGACGTGGTAGAGCCCGCGATAGGCGCCGGCCCGTTCCACGGCATAGAGCGTACTCGGCTCTTCAACAACGAGGATCTTCGCGCGGTCTCGCTTGGGATCGAGACAAAACTCGCACAAGTCTCCTTCGGCGATATTGCGGCATTGCTGGCAGAATGCCAGGCCATCTTTCACCGCTCTGATCGCATCGGCGAGGCGCAAGGCGTCCTCTCGTTCGATCTTCAGCAGATGAAAGGCCAACCGCTGCGCACTCTTTTGACCGACTCCGGGAAGACGAACCAATTCCTTGATCAGCCTCGCCAGCAATCCCTGTTGATCGACCGCCATCGTTACAAGAGGCCCGGGATTTTCATCCCGCCGGTCAAGGCTTTCATTTCGCTTTCCATCAGGTCCTTGGCCTTTCTCAGGGCCTCATTGGTCGCCGCGACAAGCAGATCCTGAAGCATGTCGACATCGCCGCTTTTGACGACCTCCGGATCGACGATCACGCTGACGATCTGCATGGCACCGTTTGCCGTGACGGTGACAATGCCGCCACCGGATGTCCCGATCGCGGTCTTGGACGCCGCTTGCTCTTGAATTCGGGCCATCTGTTCCTGCATAGCCTGGGCTTGTTTGAGAATGTTGTTCATATTGCCGAAGGGATTTTTCATTCGGTCGCCTCCTTCTGAGCTACACGACGAACCTCGGCCAACTCCGCGCCGAAGACCTCAAGCGCGCGCTTCACTGTGGGATTCGCCCGCGCTTGCTGAAACAATACCAGCCGCTGGTCCTGTTCTTTGGCTGTTCGCACTTGGGCCATGGTCGGACCCGGTGGATCTGTCTCGGATAATTCGACAATGCGAATACGGACCAGCTGGCCTGATTCCTTCTGACAGATTTTCGCCAAAGCGAGCAGATGCTCTTCCTTTTCCAGCCTCGTTCGAGCCAAGGTGGCTTGTTTGGCAAACCCAATCGTCACAAGATTGCCCTCCATTCCTATGAACTGGCCAGCCTCCAAAAACGGGGCAATATTGGGAAGTATGGAGGCCACTTGGTCTTGAACCGCGTCCCAATTCAAGGCCGACCGCCGATTCGGTGGCCGGGGCGTCGCCGGAATGGGAGCAGTCTGGGCAGCGAGAGAAGAACCGGCTGTCTTGATCTTGCTCGATGACAGAGGGGTAGAGGATTGTGGATTGGAAGGAGCCGACGCCGGCTGAAGAGGCCGAGCTGGGCTGCTTTCCTGTTGGCGCACAAGCCGTGTTGCCCGAATTGCCGCGGTTTCCATGACAAAGCGCGGATGGGCGCTGAATCGCAAAGAGTCTTCAGCCTCCGTGAAGATGCCCAACAATTCCTGAAGCTGTTCCGGCGTCAGCGTGGTGGCATCCGTTGCCAATTGCGCCAGATCTTCTTCGGAGGATTCGATCAGCGCACGCAACGCAGCCGGCGGAACCACGGCCGCCACAAGGAGATTTCGGATGTGCTCGACGATCTCAGCGCAGAACGCCCGCACGTCATGCCCTTGATCCGTCACATTCGCCAGAACCGTGAGCGCCGCGGGACTGTTTTGGGCCATCACGGCCTGGATGAGTCCCTGTACCAGTTCTTGCGGCACGGCGCCAAGCAGCGCTTCAAGATCCGGATGACTGATCGTCCCACCACCGAAAGCTACAACCTGATCGAGCAGACTCAACGCATCCCGCATACTGCCTTCGCTCGCTCGGGCCAGCGCAAGGAAGCTCCGCTCCTCCATCACGAGATGATCCTGCGAAGCCACATGACGAAGCCGCTCAACGATCTCCGTCCGCGCAATCCGGCGGAAGTTGTAATGCTGGCATCGTGACAAAATCGTCGCCGGAATCTTGTGGATCTCCGTCGTCGCGAAAATGAAGACGACGTGCGCGGGCGGTTCTTCGAGCGTCTTCAGCAAGGCGTTGAACGCCGAGTTCGATAGCATGTGCACTTCGTCGATGATGTAAACGCGATAGTGGCCGCGAAACGGCGTGAACTTGATGTTCTCACGGATCTCGCGCACATCGTCCACACTGGTGTTGGAGGCGCCGTCGATTTCCACAACGTCGACGGCATTGCCTTGAGCGATTTCCTGGCAATTGGCACAGACGTTACAGGGCCGCCCTGTGGGCCCCTGCTCACAGTTCAGGGCCTTGGCAAGAATGCGCGCGACCGTCGTTTTCCCGACCCCGCGAGTACCGGAAAACAAGTAGGCGTGGGCGATGCGTTTCGTCGACACCGCATTCATTAGGGTCTGCACGACATGCGGCTGACCGATCACATCGTCAAACGTGCCGGGACGGTATTTACGAGCGGAAACTTGATAATCCAACGTCGTTACGCTCCAGGAAAGTGCTGAGACTTAAAAGAGGGACTACCCTTCCTGTGTTGTCAGAATCTCAGCACTCAGGTCTCAGCACGGCGTCTCACAAGAAGCGGGGCCAGGTGATCCTGCGGCACACAAAACTGACCGCTTACCGTTGCTTCCTTCCGGACCTGGCGGGGTTCACAGGGTTCTGTCGCACAGGGCCCAGCCCCTTGTTCTAAATGCTGCGTACTGAGTCCTCAGGACTGAGTTGACGATGGCTCTTCTAAGCAGGGTCCATGATTCTTCTATCTCATGCTCGGCTCTCGGTTCTCACTGCCGGGTCCGTTCTCAATCTTCAGCACTTGTTGCTCAACACTTCTGTATATGGCGGATCCGCCATATACACGGCGAGATTTCGCCACCATTTGCCATGATAACTGATGGCGGAGAGGGTGGGATTCGAACCCACGGTCGAGTTGCCCCGACGCATGCTTTCCAAGCATGTCGATTCGTCCACTCTCGCACCTCTCCGCCCCGGGGCCCTCAAAGAGGCGACATCTTAACATGTGCCCTGATGACCAGCAAGGTAAACAGGAGCGATGTATCGAAGAATTCAGCCGATTCTACAAGTAATAGGGATTATTGGATGATACTCCACTTCCTCAATTGTATGGGTTGACACTTGGATACATCCAACGGTACAACCGCAGTACAACATCGCGTGAGTTTCCGATTCGAGATGCTGCGGAGAAGCTCTGTAGTGATGCTCACTTGTGCGAGAGTGGCGGAACTGGCAGACGCGCGAGACTTAGGATCTCGTGGGTAACCGTGGGGGTTCAAGTCCCCCCTCTCGCACCACGATGCAAGGCACCGTAGCCAGCCCCCTGACTTCTAAAAGAAGGACGACAGTTTAGATGACGATGAAGATGGAGATGACAGAATTGGGCCCCATGAAAAGGGCTCTGAAAATCGAGGTACCTGCTGATGAAGTGATACAGCGATTTTCCAAAGCCTATGTCGAGTTAAATCGTCAGGTTCGGATCCCAGGATTTCGTCCAGGCAAGGCCCCACTCGCCATTTTAGAAAAGCGTTATGCCAAAGCCGTGGAAGAAGACGTGATCCGAGGACTCGTCCCGGACTATTATGAACGGGCCGTGAAACAGGCAGGGATCAGCCCCGTCGTCGTGGACATTCCACCTCTCGACCGCGTCAAGATCAAGAAAGATGAACCCTTTACCTTCACCGCAACCGTTGAAATCAAACCGACGATAGAACTGCGTGATTATAAGGCACCTAACCCCATCTCGCTCAAGCAGGATAAACGGACAGTGTCCGAGGAGCAGATGGACCGAGCGTTGGATGTCTTGCGCGAGCAGCATGCCCAATTGGACGCAGCCCCGGCCGGAACCACCCTCGCCGAAAACGATTTCGCCGTCGTGTCCCTGGAAGGATACTTGGACCAGGCGCCACTCGAGGGCACCAAAAAAGAAAGCCACCTTCACAGAATCGGATCGAAAACTGCCTTGTTGGGAATCGACATCGATACGCACTTGGCCGGCAAGAAAGAAGGGGACCTCGTTGAGATCGCGCAACCCTATCCACCCGGCCATCCTGACTCTCGAGTCGCCGGCAAAACTGTCCAATTTCGCCTGAACATCACGGCGGTGAAGCGAAAGACGCTGCCCGTGCTTGACGACGAGTTCGCCAAGGACTGCGGTGCCTATGCCTCGCTCCAGGAATTGAAAGACAAGCTGCGAGGCCAAATGGAACAGGCTCTCAAGCGGAACATCGAGGTGTCTTATAAAGACACCATTCTATCGCGCCTGGCCGAAACCTACCATTTCGACCTTCCCGAAGCGCTGGTAGAGCAAGAGCTTGAAACCATCGTTCGGCAAAAACTCCAAGAGCGACAGCGAGGTCAGGACCTTGATCCGTCTTCCTCTACCGCCGGGGAAGCTGTCGTGCAGCTTCGGGAAGAGCATCGAGGCGTGGCAAGCCGCCGTGTGAAAGTGAGCCTGATTCTCGAAGCGATTGCGGAAAAGGAAGGCCTGTCCGTCAATCAAGAAGACTTGAACCAGGAAGTGGCGAAACTGGCCTCGGAGCTCCGCATGCCGATGGGCGATCTCGTGAAAATGATCCAGGCAGGTGGTCAGGAGTCGATTGAAAAACTACGCACAAAGATCTTGGCGGACAAGGCACTGGATTTTGTCTATCGCCACGCAGTGATCCAGGGATAGAAGCGATACAATGTCGGCGCCTCCATGTTGAGTGGGGGAGGGATGCGGCCGAGGAAAGGATTTGACAGTATGTTGGTCCCAATCGTAGTTGAGCAAACCAATCGAGGCGAACGCGCCTATGACATCTATTCGCGGCTCCTTAAGGACCGCATCATATTTCTCGGGGCTCCGATCGATGACGTGTTTGCCAACCTCATCATCGCGCAATTGCTGTTTCTCGAAGCGGAAGACCCTGAGAAGGATATCAACCTCTACATTAATTCTCCCGGAGGCAGCGTCACAGCCGGATTGGGCATCTACGACACGATGCAGTACGTGAAACCGCCCATCAGCACCATTTGCCTCGGCCAGGCTGCCAGCATGGGGGCCCTGCTGCTGACCGCCGGCACAAAGGGCAAGCGGTTTGCGCTGCCCAACGCGCGAGTGATGATTCACCAGCCATTGGGAGGCTTCCAGGGACAGGCGACAGAGATCGATATTCACGCCAAGGAAATCTTGAAGATCCGCGAGCGATTAAACGAGATCATGGCGAAACATACCGGGCAGCCTGTCGACAAAATCGCCCACGACACCGAACGGGATTATTTTATGTCCGGCGAGGAAGCCAAGCGATACGGGCTCATCGACGAAGTCATCTCGCGTCCACCCAAAACCATCAAGGCAGCGGAACCCGGCGATATCGGCAGAGACGGAGCCAAAATCAAGTAACAGAGGGGAGCATGGCCAAGCAGGAAAAGATGGATCGACACTTGCGGTGCTCATTTTGTGGAAAGAGCCGCGACGAAGTCCGAAAACTGATTGCCGGGCCGACCGTCTACATCTGCGACGAGTGTGTGAACCTCTGCAACGACATCATCGCCGAGGATTGGGAAGAGGCGAAGAAAGAAATCTCCTCCAAACTCAAGAAGCCAGCTGAAATCAAACAGCATCTCGATCAATACGTGGTGGGGCAAGAGCGCGCTAAACGGATCCTGTCCGTCGCCGTGCATAATCACTACAAACGCATTTCGTCCAAGAAGCAGGAAGTCGACGACATCGAGCTCCAAAAGGGCAATATCCTCATGGTGGGCCCGACCGGCACGGGGAAAACCCTCCTGGCTCAGACCTTGGCGAAGTATTTGGACGTGCCGTTCACGCTCGCCGATGCGACAACGCTCACGGAAGCCGGGTACGTGGGCGAGGATGTGGAAAACATCATCCTGAAACTCTTGCAGGCGGCCGACTACGACGTGGCGCGGGCTGAGCGCGGCATCGTGTACATCGATGAGATCGACAAGATCAGCCGCAAGAGCGACAGTCCGTCGATTACGCGCGACGTATCCGGAGAAGGGGTCCAGCAGGCGTTGCTCAAGCTCATCGAAGGCACCGTCGCCAATGTTCCTCCTCAAGGAGGGCGCAAGCATCCCCACCAAGAATTCATCCAGGTTAACACCAACAACATCCTCTTCATTTGCGGTGGAGCGTTCGTCGGGCTGGAACAAGTCATCGAACAGCGTCTTAATCAGAAAGCCATGGGATTCGGAGCGGAGATTCGCACCCGGCACGAAGTCAAGTTGGGCGACCTGCTCGCCAAGGTGCAACCCGAAGACTTCCTGAAATACGGACTGATCCCGGAATTTGTTGGGCGACTGCCGGTGGTAGCCACACTGGAAGAATTGGATGAACGGGCGCTGATTCGTATCCTGATCGAACCGCGTAACGCCCTCTCAAAGCAATATGAGAAGCTGCTGTCGTTCGAAAAGGTCAAACTGAGATTTACCGAGGGCGCGTTGAGAGCCGTGGCGCGGAAGGCTTACGCGCAGAAGACCGGCGCCCGGGGACTTCGAGCGATTTTGGAAGAAGTCATGCTGGATGTGATGTATGACGCGCCGTCACAGAAACAGATCAAAGAAGTGGTGATCACCGAAGACGCCATTCTTGGGAAAAACCCGCCGATCCGTATTTTCGAACAGGACATCGAAGCGAAGAGCGCCTAATCTAAAAGGAAATAGCGGGCCGCTTCATACGGGTAGCCCGCCGGTCATTGCTTCGTTTTTGATCCTCCCATCGTGTATCTTTTCCATCCAGCCGGTTCCCGCATTAGAGCTCGCTTCGCGCTTGCAAAACTCTCGGCTTTGATCGACAACGAAGAAAGCTGCACTATACTTGCCACGTGCAACTCCGCTGAGGGCAAAGGGAGAACCTGTGAAATACCCCACGGCATCCAGCCTCCGTCATCGAGGCAAAGCGCTTGAGTTCGACCCAGCTCATGAAGTCATCACCCCCTTGGGGATTAACGGAAAACTGATCGGCAGTTTGTCGTCAGACTTCGTGATCGACCTGATCATGGCCTACCGCAAGCTGCCCCTTCAAAAGGAAGTCCGGGCGGAGCCGCGAATTCCGATTTATGCGCTAAATACGACTCAAGACTCGTAAGCAGTCTTACTCTTACCACTGTGCCACGAACATTATAAAGCCTTGATATTGCGCAACATATTTACCAACATTTGTGTCGCCCTCTGATGATAGACTAAACTACCTGGTAGGATGCACGAGGAAGGTAATGGCCACAATCATCAAAGAGAAAAAAAGGTTGTTGCGAATTCCCTCCAGGGTCGTGTTGCCATTCGGCTATCAAATTTCAGTCAGGCAATTGTCTGACGCGGAGATGGATAAGCGGGATGAGAACGCTGATGGAATCTGGGACGATGCCACGAAGACCATCTATCTTCGCAAACGGCTGCCTGTCACTCGCCGGCGGTATATCCTTGCCCATGAACTCGGTCATGCGTGGCTGGACTGGCAGCATCGCTACATGGACGATGGAAAAGCCACCATTTGAT
>VGXB01000024.1 GCA_016873515.1 Nitrospira sp. | reverse complement strand
CGCCGATAACCGTTGAACCAACGCCCGCAAACGACTTCTGACTGAGAGCCGAGTTGATACCACCAGCCTGCTGGTTGATGCTATCGCTCGCTGTTCATCGAAACCTCACACACTGATCAACGCCTTCAGTATCGGCTATTACGGCCGATCTCTGTTTGGCATGGGAACACAAGGCGCTCAGACTCGAAAGATTCAATGTGCTCGTAGTGCTGCTGTAAGCTGGGATGGTACCTGAACAAGACGGGAGGGCGCTGCCGAAGATGCTGCTGCCGTTTTGACTTTCCCTCGGTGGGCCAATTCTACTGGGCACTCAGTGAATCCCATGGATGCATCGGCACAATCACATCAGTCTGATCCAGTGGCTACTGGCCACACCGAGTATTTCTGACCCCGTCAATGCCGTGGCTCCGGAAGCCGCGACGATGATGCAATTCTGCAAAGCACTCGGGCTTACCCTTCGCCGCCCATCGTGGCTTCCTGTGCCACGCTTCGCATTCAACATTCTATTGAGCAAATTGTCGACGTTGATGACGACAGGCCAACGGATTGTTCCGGAAAAGGCTCTCTCCGCGGGTTTTTCTTTCCAATACCCAAATCTTGAATCGGCATTGCGAGACATTGTGGCGAGATGATTCATATCTCTCTCATTCGCACTGAATCAGGACATTGCTCGCTAATCGCTGGTTCGGCCAATGGTCGCGATTTCATTCTTTCCAAGATCCCGCCATTCACCAGGTTTGAGATTGCCCAGCTGAATTGGTCCAATGGCGATCCGCACCAGGCGCAATGTGGGATGGCCTACCATAGCTGTCATACGTCGGACCTGACGATTCATCCCTTCGTGGATCGTGAGTTCCAGCCAAGCAGTCGGCACGTTCTTACGAAACCGGATGGGTACAGGACGCTCAGGCAATGTCGGCTCATCGGCCAACAACCTTACCTCTGCGGGTCTCGTTTTCTTTCCCCCAAGCAGCACACCTCTGCATAGCCGTGCGATGGCCTGTTCATCGGGGATGCGCTCGACTTGAACCAGATAGACTTTCGGTAATTTGTGCGTCGGATCGGTAATTCGATGGGCTAAGGCGCCGTCTGCGGTCAAAATCATCAACCCCTCACTGTCCTGATCGAGGCGGCCTGCCGCATAGATACCGGACATAGCGATATAGCCTGCTAGAGTGGTCCTCCCTCCAGAATCAGTAAAACACGGCAACACGCCGTAGGGTTTATTGAACGCAATGGTGCCTATAGACATGATTCTGATGGAGTACTGCTGCTAGGTCGCGTCCGTACAGGACTGAAGACTCATCTAACTGCTTGAATTGCTTCTCAGTGTTGTCAGGAGACGAGTGATTATCAGATTTCTTATTCCGCCGCTCTTGATGGGTTGACAAAACTCCGCGCACTGTCTATACTGAGAATGCTTCTCATAATCGTCACAAAGAGCAGCCTATGTATATGTGTCTGTGCAATGGAATTACGGAGTCGGAAGTCCGCGAGGCCGGACGCGCTGGACTCGTGATGCCCAGCCAGCTCAAGGCCAAATTCGATCTCAAATGCAATGATTGTTGCGGGCGTTGCGCCAAGAACATTCACGAGTTTGTCGAGGTCGCCATGCAAGGAGCCGCAGCCTCCTGCTCTACTGCCTAACCCTGTACGCTTTCTGCCCCCATTGCCGTTCCCCCGTAACATATCAGTATATAGCGGTTCCAATCGGAGAAGCATAGCTTGCCTCTCTCCTGGAAATCGTATCTGCATAGAACAATTTTAGTGAGAAGATGACCGGCTGATGAGCTTCGCTACGTCTGCGACACGTTGACCCAGAGCCTTGGCGTTGGTAAGTTCCTTCTCGTCGATCCCTGCACTGTCTCCTTCCGTCGTGGCAGACGCTCCAAAGGCCCCGCCACCGCTGACGACAATCATCTGATTACCTAACATTGCAGCAAGAATCGTCAGCATCGTGACCTCCTTGCCGCTCGAAATCTGGCCTCCGGTCGCAAATGCCGCGCCGACTTTGTTCTTCATCTTGAACTCGGGAAAGATCCCAAACTTGAATTGCCAGTTATCAAAGAACGTCTTCACCTCACCCGACATGTTGGACCAGTAGACCGGCGAACCAACGATGACGGCATCAGAAGAGAACAGATCCTCCGCCGTCACCTGCCCTACACGTTTGAGGACGACTATCGTGCCTGGCACCGACTTGGCTCCCTCAACCACTGCTTCCGCCATCCGCTCCGTATTGCCGGTGAGTGAGTGATAGGCCACGAGCACCTTCACCGGAAGAGGAATTTCCTCTGCCCAGGACTTGTGGCTGACACTGCTGATTACGGTCAGACTGAAAACGGCTAGTGCGAGGAGTTTCTCTATATTCATGACGGATGCCATGAATCTCAAGAAAGGCTGAACAGGACTACCGACGAAACGTCTCTTCTTCCATGTGTTCTTCAACTGATACTTCCGTCAGGGTACCTCGATAGGGACAGCGATGACAGCGGATGCGCCACTCTTCGATCCACTTGTCCTGTACATACGATTGGCGGCATGTGGGACAGACAAAGACCCCTTTTTTGTAAAGCACTCGGTGTTTTTCCTGCATACGTTCCTCACCAAACTGTGAATGCAGAATCGCACAATGCTCGACGGGATTGCAAGGCGCCAGTTTCTTGACTCGGCGGGACCTGCTCGTTACGATGCGCCATGGCTGTTCCTTCCATCCTCATTAGCTATCTCCGATCAGCTTTTCTGATGGGACTCCTGCTTGCCCCCACACCATCGTCAGCCATAACTTCGGATTCTGGCCTTATTGCAATCCGTACTCCGTCTGGCAACACTATCCAAGCAGAACTTGCCGACACCCCATTTAAGCGTGCAACTGGTCTCATGTACCGAGACCATCTTAAGAAAGACCATGGAATGGTGTTTGTATTCGGCCAGCCGCATGCCTGGTCCTTCTGGATGAAGAACACCAAAATGGCGCTCGACTTGATTTGGTTGGACGACAAAAAGCGGGTCGTGCATATCGAGCGGAATGTCCCCATCTGCACCAAGACCGACGACTCGTGCCCGCAGTATCGGCCGAACAACGAAGACGCGGTGTATGTGCTAGAGATTACGGGCGGGACTGTGGACAGCTACAAAATCGAGAAGGGTTCAACGCTGCAATTCGCGAGGCCATAAATTTGGTATTATGATTTCTCCTGCCAAGACCGGACACGGCGAGCGCTGATCACACCCTCTACTCGTTCGATGGCTTTCAGCACGCGATTTACATGTGCCTCATCGGAAATCTCCACCACAAAATCCAATTCCGCTTTCTGATCCTCGCGGGTGAGGATTTCCGCATGGCGGATGTTGATCTGATATTCCGCGATAGCGGAGGACACATTCGCCAGCACTCCGGTTTTGTCTGCGGCAATCACCGCAATCTTGACCGGATGGTAGCCGGGAATGGTGGTATCCCACTCGACTTCCACCAGCCTGGACCGATCGTAGTCCAACGCCTCCAAGTTCGGACAATCGATGGCGTGAATCGTCAGTCCTCGCCCGCGGGTGATGTAGCCCAAAATCTTGTCGCCGGGGACGGGGTTGCAGCAACGGGACAACTGCATCAATAAATCCCGCGCACCCTTCACCTGAATGCTCTTGCTGAGCCTCTTGTTGTTCGACACTTTAACTGGACTGGTGGGCTCTTCGGCGTGGGAGTTGACGGGAGCATTCACCACCAGCTTCTCCACGATTTGGGCCGCCGACAAGTGTCCAAATCCTATCGTGGCGATCAACTCCGCGACCGTCTCATGGCCTTTCTGTTTCGCAATATCCAGCAGTTGTTCAGACTTGAAGATTTGTGCCGGAGCCAACCCGTGGCGGCGGCACTCTGCCTCCAGCAGCTGCCGGCCAATTTCGAGGCTGCGCGCCTGCTCTTTGACTTTGATCCAATGTTTGATTTTTGTCTTGGCACGCGACGTCCGCACGAACTTGAGCCAATCCTTGTGCGGAGTCTGGGTAGGTGAGGTCATAATTTCAATGGTATCGCCGCTCTCCATCTGGTGCCGTAACGGCACGATTTTGCCGTTCAGCTTGGCACCCACGCAGTGATCGCCCACTTCGGTATGAATGGCGTAGGCGAAATCGACTGGCGTCGCTCCCTTGGGCAGCTCTTTGACCGTGCCCTTAGGGGTAAACACATAGACAACATCGTGAAACAGCTCCAGCTTGACCGAAGCCATGAATTGCCGGTTGTCCGGCAAATCCTTGTGCCACTCGACAAACTGCTTCAACCAACTGAAGACCTTACTGTCTTTATCATCAACCTGCCCTTGCTCCTTGTATTTCCAATGGGCCGCAATTCCATACTCGGCCACACGGTGCATGTCGTCCGTGCGAATCTGGAACTCCACATGCTCGCCCTTTGGTCCGACGACGGTTGTATGGAGAGACTGATAGAAATTGGACTTGGGAATCGAAATGTAATCCTTGAACCGGCCTGGCAGCGGACGCCACAAGGAATGGATCACCCCAAGCATGGTGTAGCAATTCATCTTGGTATCGGTAATAACTCGTAGCGCTGTGAGGTCGTAGACCTCTTCGAACGCAATCGACTGTTTGTTCATTTTCTGGTACACACCGTACAGATGCTTCGGACGCCCATAGACCGTTCCGGCCAGCCCATTGTCATCCAATGCCTTCTGGACTAGCGTTGTGACCTCCTGAATATACTGTTGCCGATCCTGATCCTGTTTCGCCACGCTGACCCGCAGCATTTCATAGACGTCCGGCTTCAGATATTTCAGGCAGAGATCTTCCAGTTCATTCTTGACCCAGCCGATCCCCATGCGATTGGCCAACGGAGCGTAAATTTCCAGCGTCTCCCATGAGATTTCCTGGCGCTTCCACTCGTCCAGATGTTCCAGCGTACGCATATTATGTAGCCGATCGGCGAGCTTGATGATCACGACACGGATATCATCCGCCATCGAGAGCACCATCTTGCGGAAATTTTCCGCCTGCTTTTCTTCAGAACTCCTGAAGGTAATTTTGCCAATTTTGGTGACACCGTCAACCAAGTGGACCACGTCTTTTCCAAATTCCCGTTCGAGCTCTTCCGTAGTTGCCACCGTATCTTCCAAGGTGTCGTGAAGCAAGCCGGCCACGACCGCCGTCACATCTGTTTTCAACATCGTCAATACGCCAGCCACCGCTATCGGGTGCTGCACATAGGGCTCTCCAGATCGCCGCCTCTGGCCTTCATGCACCTTGACAGAAAACTCATAGGCCTTCCGGATCACACCGAAATCCGCGTCCGGTTGATAGTTCCGGACTCGCGCCAGCAATTGATCGATATCCATCACTGTTTCGTAGACCATAGGCTGTTACTCAGATGCCGCAGGACGGATATCGCGAATGCGTAATTGAATCCGATCGTATCCGTTCCAATGATTCATCTCAGGGGTAAACGCCACATCCACGGGCATTCTGATCGAAATCCCCTGGGCTTCGAGGGACTTCATGCCAAACCCGATCCCGTCGAAGGCGAGCGATCGCCCTTGGCGAAGCGTCATTTTGAGATGCTTCTCCCCCACCACGCGCGCCTGCATGATCTCCAGCCCTCTCCCGACGAACATTGGTTCCGGATTGCCGGCCCCGAACGGATGCAACGTACCGATTTCCTGAAGCAGGCGATGAGTGACTTCTTCCAATCGCACTTCGGAATCGAGGTGCAAAGCCGACACAGACTGGGCCTGCTGGGTCCAGTGGCTCGCGATTGTCGAAAATCGCTCTGCGAATTCCGGCAATCGATCTTCTGCAATCGTCACCCCCGCCGCACTGGGATGCCCACCGAACGCCACGATGAGCTCACGACAGGCGGCAATACCTTGATAGAGATCAAATCCGGGAACGGTGCGAGCTGAGCCCTTGCCGATCCCCTGCTCATTGACGGCAATCACGATGGCTGGACGGTGAAATCGCTCAACGAGACGCGCCGCGACGATCCCCACCACACCCAGATGCCAGTGTCGAGACGCCAGGACAATCGCACCCGGAAGCTTGTCCGCATCTACTTGCGCCAAAGCCTCCCGCATGATCTCCGATTCGAGTCGCTGGCGGGCCCGATTCAACTGATCCAGCTCCTCAGCCAATTGCTTCGCCTCTACATCAGAATCCGTCGTGAGCAGCTGAACCCCTTTGATCGCATGCTCCAAACGGCCAGCTGCGTTCAGCCGTGGAGCCAGCTTGAAGGCGATCGCTTCTGCTGTGCATGCCGCCGTCACGCCGGATACGTACTTCAAGGCTCTGAGGCCGCACCGCGCCCCGCGCGTAATCTGCGTCAGCCCTTCTCGCACAAACAGGCGATTCTCATCCGTGAGTGGCACCACATCGGCAATGGTGGAGAGCGCGACCAGATCCAAAAGCGACTCCAACGGCAGCTGCCCTGCCCCATATTTTTTCTCGTAGGCAACGGCCACCTTGTAGGCCAAACCACCTGAGCACAAGCCGCGAAATGGATATTCCGCCCCCCGCCGATGGGGATTCATCATGGCCAGTGCCGGTGGCATCGTCTCGTCAGTTTGATGATGGTCCGTGACAATGACATCCATCCCAAGCTGATTGGCTAACGCAATTTCGCGGTGCGATGTCGTCCCACAATCCGACGTCACCAGCAATGTTACTCCCTCAGACGCGAGCGTGCGGATCGCGCCTTCGTTCAGCCCATAGCCTTCCCGGACACGATGCGGCACATAGGCGGATGCTTTGGCACCAAGTCCCCGAAAAAACGAGAGGTAGATGCTGGTTGCCGACATGCCGTCCACATCATAATCGCCGTAAAAACAGATTTGTTCCCCGTCGCTCAGCGCTCGATGAAACCGATCGACGGCCTGTTCCATGTCCGGAATCAAAAAAGGATCGTGCGGCGTGCCGGTAGTCATCCACGCCGCCGCCTGGTCGAGCGTAGTCACGCCACGCGCAAGCAGCAACGACGCCGTTGCGGATGAAATCGACAAGGCTTGCGCAAATGCTACCCGTTGGACAGGATCGACTTCTCGAAACACCCAGAGCCTAGAGCTCATCCTTGCCTCATTATGAGCTAAACCTGATGGGGACCAGCAGCTTGATTGGATTTCAGTGAATGGTACTGGCTCCCTTCCCCTTTGTCAAACCGACAGCATGCAACATAACATCATGATATCACGGTGGAATATGACAAGCACCCACAGGTTGCTCACAGGGGGAGAACGATAAACGAGAGGAGCGCACGGCACAATAGAAAGGGACGGGATAGGCGCTAGCCAGCTACTCTCCTCCCTTTTGGACGTAGTTTTTCACGAACTCTTCGGCATTCTTTTCCAGCACATCGTCGATTTCATCCACAAGCTTGTCGATATCTTCTTTAAGTTTCTTGCCGGCTTCGATGACTTTGGGATTTGCCTTAACGTCATTCTTGCCCTGGGGCTCGCGTTTTGGTTCCTGTTTGCGCTCTTGTTTTTCCATTCGAGCACCTCTCCTGGATCAGGGACCGTGTTGTGGGTCAGACACTGGAACAACCGTACACGTTCACCTTACTCCACACCACCAAACCCGTCAAGGCAAGGGGTAAAATGACACGCGCCGTCCGGACAATTCCGAACGGCGCTTCATGGGTCACACAGAGGGAATGCCGAGCGACATTATCGAACGATCAATGAGACGATCAAGAGCGCGACGATATTGATGACCTTGATCATCGGATTCACCGCCGGGCCAGCCGTGTCTTTATACGGATCGCCGACCGTGTCACCGGTCACCGCGGCTTTGTGCGTGTCGGTCCCTTTCAACCCCTGTTCCTCGATGAACTTCTTCGCGTTGTCCCACGCACCGCCGCCGCTCGTCATCGAAATCGCGACAAACAGGCCGGTGACGATGCTGCCGACCAACACCCCACCGAGCGCCTGAGGTCCAAGGATCAACCCGACAACCACGGGCGAAACCACCGGAATCAGCCCAGGAACCATCATTTTCGCAATGGCCGCCTTGGTGACGATATCGACACAGGTGCCATACTCCGGCTTCCCAGTCCCTTCCATAATACCCTTAATTGTGCGGAACTGTCGCCGCACTTCTTCCACGATCAACCCGCCCGCTTCACCAACCGCTCGCATACAGAGCGCGCCGAAAATAAACGGCAGCATGCCGCCCAAAAACAATCCGACCAGCACCTTGGGATTGGACAGATCGAACGCTGCCAACGCAGGGTTGTACGCCGCAACTTCACGCGAATACTCCGCGAACAACACCACTGCCGCCAATCCCGCTGAACCAATCGCATAGCCCTTCGTCACCGCTTTGGTCGTGTTGCCGACCGCGTCGAGCGGATCGGTAATGTCACGCACGGCTTTGCCCAAATGCGACATTTCGGCAATACCACCGGCATTGTCGGTGATAGGGCCGAACGCGTCGATCGCCACCACGATGCCGGCCATCGAGAGCATCGACACCGCCGCTACTGCAACACCGTACAGACCGCCAGAATCCGCGCCACCGCAAATCCAGAAACTCCCGAGAATGGCCGCCGCAATCACTACCACCGGTGCCGCCGTTGCCTGCATGCCAACCGCTAAACCCGCGATAATATTCGTCGCATGACCAGTTTCACTGGCCTTGGAAATGTACTTCACTGGCTCGTAACTCTTCGACGTGTAGTAGTCGGTAATGAACACTAGCGCCAGAGTCACAATCAATCCGATCAGCGCCGCCGCGTAGTAGCTCATGCCGCTCACGCCACCGACACCGTCCATGATCTTCGATGTGATGGGAAGAAACGCCAGTGCTGCGATGCCGCCGGCCACAAACAGGCCCTTGTACAAGGCAGTCATGATCTCGCCGCCCTCGCTCACTTTCACAAACACGATGCCGATAATCGTGGCAAAGATCGTCACACCACCCAGCGCAAGTGGATAGAGAATCGGCGCATTCGCCCCCTTGAACATCGTGAAGGCCAGCACCATCGCGGCCACCGTCGTCACCGCATAGGTTTCAAACAAATCCGCAGCCATGCCGGCGCAATCGCCGACGTTGTCGCCGACGTTGTCCGCGATGACCGCCGGATTGCGAGGATCGTCCTCAGGGATGCCCACTTCGACTTTTCCGACAAGATCCGCACCGACATCCGCCGCCTTCGTATAGATCCCGCCGCCGACACGAGCGAAGACCGAGATCAAACTACCGCCGAATCCGAGACTGAGCAAGGCGTGAATGGCTTTCTCTTGCCCGGCCATCGATTGCGCGATTGTATAGAAACTCGTGATCGCCAGGAGGCCCAGCCCGATTAACAACAGGCCGGTCACCGCGCCTCCTCGAAACGCCACAGTCAACGCGGCGTTCATGCCATCGTGCGCCGCTTGAGCTGTCCGGACGTTCGCGCGCACCGCGATGATCATACCCACATAACCGGCAATCGCCGATGCTCCAGCACCGACCAGAAACCCGACTGCCGTCAACAGTCCGAATTTGTCGGAGACCGCCCCAGCCCCCCAGAGCACGACGAACAGCACAGCCGCCACCATCCCGACCGTCCGATACTGACGATTCATGTAGGCGCCGGCGCCTTCCTGAATGGCCTTGGCAATCTCTTGCATCTTCGCATTGCCCGCGTTGAGCTTGAACACCCACATAGCCAAATAGAGGCCGTAGGCAATACCCGCCACGGCCGCGGTCAATGCAAACGTGACAATTGCTGAATCACTCACGGGATACCCTCCTAGTGAATAAACACATTCCTTATGTCACACGGCTCCCCGTGGCTTCAACCCAACCAAAGTACGTGAGGCAAGTGGGGAAACCGTCTGGTGTGCAGGAGCAGCGAGCAGCTAACTAACTGAAAATGCATACCATCCTATACGGATAAACCGTGTGGATCAAGACGAAAGATGGGCGAAAGAGTTTGGATCTTTTGTATCGAAAACTCCTACCCTGTGTTTACGGCGACAACCGACTTTGTTATAGTCCCCCCGAGATCGGAGCAATAAGTGGGACTGGAACCCAATTACATCGTCATCGACGGCCAGAATTTCAGCAAGACGAAGCTGGCGCTGGACAATCACGTCTACAAAAACTGCCAGATCGACGATTGTGATCTCTACTATAGCGGCGGGCAATACGAACTGTTGGATACCCACGTCACCAATTCGCGTCTGATCCTCAACCACCCGGCCAAGGGCATCTACAACGCCCTGCAGATCTTCAAGATGAAATCGCCTGGGTCCCGGATCGTCTTCGAGTAACACTCAGAATGAGCGACGTTATTTATTGACCAGCACGTTATCCGTTCGCCGAATGATTTCGATCGGTTGGAAGACGAGATCCTGCGATCCTTTTGAAGATTCGGCTTCGACCCGTTCCAGAAACGGCGCGGGACCAGAGATCGGTCCATAGTTGAGGACGGCTTCGACATCGAAGGTTTTGGTGCCTTTTGGCGTGGGGAAGGAGAAGGTCTCGACTCGCGTTTCTTCCGGCTTCAGCACGGTATCGTCCAACACCTTGACTGCCTCAAAATCAAATACGGTCTTCTGGTTTTTGGCATCCGCATAAATTCGCCCGTAGACCCGGCTGTCCGCAAAGACAGTCTTCAGATTCTTACCCTTCACTTCGAAGTTCAACACCACCGTTGCCCAGGCCGGATGGGTGGTGGGCAAATTGTGCGGCACCAAGCTCTGGACCTTTACCGTTACGGTGGTCGTGTCGCCATCGATCTTCGTCTGCACATCCAGTTTCGCCGCATCCTGACGCAACGTCCCGATACGCCCTGGAAAGGTATGATTCGCAACCTTTCGCTTCTTTTCCCCGTTCGCTGATTCGCCGACCTGTTCGGGCATGTGGCAGTACTGGCATTCCTTGCCGGACTTCACAGCCTGGCTACGATCCCAGCTGCCGAGCAAGTCGTTGGCTTTGCCGAGATTCGCCGAGGACGGCACCGACTGGTGGCAATTGAGACAGAGATCGGACTTTTGAAACAGTTCCAGATCCATCGATTGATGCGCGAGATTCTGAACCGCATCCTTATAGGGGCCATAGAGCGTCTTGCTACGAATCTCATATTTTGGCTCCGGCGGGTGTTTGGCGCGGTCCACTTGCTTGATTTGGTGGCACTGTGAACAAGCCACGCCGTCCAGCGATGGATCGCCGGACCGTACTTGATCGACGAATAATTGGGCGTGATCGGGAAACTCTCGGGACTGAGGCGCGTGACAGTGAAAACAGAGCATCTTATCCTTGTCTCCTGGCGAGTTGAGATAGGCTTCAAGGGACACCCGGAAAGCAGGAGAATGGATGGATTTTGAGAGCGGCGAGGTTTCCCACTCTTCAAAGACCCGCTCATGACACCGTTTGCACTTATTAGAGTGAGGAAAGACCTTTTCAATGAGCACCTGAGGTTTGACGTCCTGGGCTAGCACGTCCGGAACGCTACCAGAAAGAAACCAAGCCCCCCCTATCACAACGAGGGCATATCCCATCTTTCCAAACATGGATCGCAGCCGGTACTCCATTGGCTTCTTACAACGATTTTACTCGGTACGTCAGCATGCGCGGCTGCGTGTATTCATGAATGATCTGTTTGGCCTCGTCCCGTTCCTTATCACTGCTCAAGGTAGCCAAATACTTGTGCTGCAGCATCGGCTCAGGGGTTGGGATCAGTGCATAGGTCAGCACTGCTTCCACCGTGGTCGCCGCCGACCCTTTCCGTACCGTCACGGCAAACGGAACCTTCCTCGTATAGCCCCCCTTGATGAAGGGATCGGGAATCGGGCCACGGAGAAGCTTGTCGTACGGCAACCCAAATTGTTTGGTGTCTTCGGCCAACACGCGGCCAGCTTCGTCTTTTGCGGTAATGGTCAGGAAGAACTGCTTCAAAACAGGATCACCATCGGGAAAACTGTGCGGCAGACTGCCGATCTTTACCAATACTGTTCCCTCCAGCGCGTCCCCTGTTTTTTTGACATCAAGATCAACACGGGGTGTCCATTCAGCCTGAAGATTGCGATTTCTCAGTATGGTGCCGGACACCACCACACCACGAAACCAGTGACGCCCAATGGCTCTGGTCATGGCCCCCCGCCTAGACGTCGAACTGCCGGTCGATGGTTCCATGTGGCAATCCTGACAGACCGCACCTTGGAGAATTTCCCCCAGCAAGCCTTTCTGCGTGACATCTTTCACTTTATCGAAATGGCAGGACGCACAATAGGCGGCTTCGCGAAACAATGGAGACTGCGCAGCCTGATGAACCAGATTCTCCTCCGGATCGGCAAACGGCCCGAAGAGCACAGGCCCCGGTTTTAGCTTAAACGTCGGCGGTGGATTGATTGTCCGATCCACATCGTGAATCAAATGGCAGGAGGCACAGCCAATTCCTTCGATCTGAGGCTTGCCTGCCAAAAGTTGCGCAGTGATCTTATCGACATGCTGTGGAAAGACCGTCGTGGAGGGCACGTGGCACGCGAGACACCGACCTTGCTCTTCCACGGTTGGATTGGTCTGCACCCAGAGGCCCAACACCGTTCGGAATACCGGCGAGTCCAGCGAGGTGCCGTGCAAAAGCGGCGCATCGACCCGTCCGAATGTTTTCAAATCAGAAGTTTGCTCTCGAGCCCCCTTCCACTCATCATAGTGCCGGTCATGGCACTGCTTGCAGTCTTCCGAGCGGACGAACGCTCTTTCAATTTCGGTAACCCAATCTGGCGTCGTTTTCTCGTCAGCTGTCTGCCCAATTGCACTTTCATTGAACACGCCATACACACAGACAAACAAGAGAAATCTGATTATGGACCATCTGAATCTCAGCACTCTGTTCTCCCCTTCTCCTGACGCCTCACGCCTCATGAGTCACTATTAGTCCCTCTTACAGCCGACGAAATGAAAATTGACCCCCCACCCAACTGGATCTCCGGGATCAGCGACTTCATACGTGCCGACCGTGAAGTTGCATCCCCGCATCGCCTTCTTGATGGCCCATCCAAACTCCGCCATATTTCTGATTTCCTGCTTGTCGATTTCTTTGATGACCGAGCGGACCTTGATGCCGGCAAAGTCCGCGCGCGAATTACCAATCACTTCGAACACCGCAACACCTTGTGCCTGTTGGAGCTTCAATTCCTGTTGGATCTCTTCATCCACAGCCCCGATCACGATTCCGAATTCCTCCCCAAGTCGGACTGCTTCTTCCTCGGTCATGGCGTCAAGCTGCGTGGCAGCCTGTATATTCCCAACATTGCCAAGGAAGAGGATACCGAACAGCGCGACGCGCAGCATTCCCCTTCCATTCACGAGGTCTCACTCCCTCCTAGGATTTGGCCGCAGGATCGATCAACAACTGAAACCAAGGTGCCACGGACTTCTGACCATTGCGCTCTTTGTTCTCTCCGTTCCAAACGGCAAACGACACGGTCTGCATCCGGCCGGGAACGAGCGTGGCCTCATTCTCTTGCTCCTCGCTGACAAGCGGACGGTGCATGATGACGTGCCACACCCCATCTTTCCACAGCGCTTTGCCCTGGACCCTGCCCTGCTTGTCTTTCGTGGTCAGCGTGCTGAAACCGCCGCCGATCAAATCTTCAACCGAGGAGATCCTTCGTGGAATAACTTCGAATGTGCGAACTCCGCCTTCCTTCTTTTCCGATGTTCGAGTTGTCCGCCGATCGATATCGCTTTGCCAGTCCGCCTTCCAATGCCAAATGTTGATGTAGTGATCCAATTGGCCCATGCAGAAGAAGGCCGGCGCATCACCGAGCGGCAATCCGATCGCCACCCCATCCCGAAACGTCCCCGGCGTGAGCCGGTCATTCTTGGTATTGTCTTGCCATTCAAGGAGAAACGCGATGTCCTGTCCGTTGTGCAGCGACCGCACCGTCAGCGCCTGGACACTCGGATCCGGCCACACCGGTCGCGTAATGATTTGTCCACTCAAAGGAATCGTCATCGCCGGAATCATGCTCCAGGTGACATCATCTGGCGCGTGAGGAAGATCGCCTCGGATCAGATGCGAACGGATCGTGATACCTTCGGAACTGACGAGTGAAATGCCAAATCCGCCGAGGAGGCTGGCCGCCAGGATAAGGCCGAACAAGCACACAAACAGACGGGAACGTGAGCCACAGGCAGAACCGATCAGAATCATACAGCCTACGCGAGTGCCAGTCGGCGTATTTTATTTTCTCCGCGCTCGCAGATATAGAGATGCCCGCGCGAATCCAGCGCCAATCCGGCCGGCGCGTTCACGACGGTCTCGACGCCGAGCAGGCCCTCGCCCGGTTTGAGCACGCCGGCCGATTCTTTGGCCACGAACCGCGCCGCACCGCAGCCACCCATGTTGTGGTCCTCGTATCCACTGTCGCCATTGCCCGCTACCGTCGTAATGATGCCGGTGGCCGCATCGACCTTGCGCACACGGTGATTCATGGTGTCGGAGATATACAAATTGTCATCGCGATCGATTACCACGGCCTCAGGCGCGTGCAGCATGGCCCTGATGGCCGGCTTATCATCGCCATCGTAACCGTAGCGGCACACTCCTGCGACGGTCGAAATAATCCCCGTCTGCTTGTCGATTTTCCGTACCCGGTTGCTACCCTTGTCGACAATATAGATATCACCTTGCTTATCGACCGCCAACCCGACGACGTCATACAGGCGCGCCTCCATGGCGGGACGCCCATCGTCGAGATACCGCGACAGATCCAACCCATCCGAGCAGACCGGCATGAGCCATCCCTGATCGTCGCTGAAATCAATGCCAATCGCATCGCCGGAGAGCACCACAAGGTTCCTGGCAACCAGCGGCTGCTCGCGGGCATCGTCCTCCGCAGTCCAGGCTCCAGCAATCGTCGTTACCAACCCGGTCGTCTGATCGTATCGCCGAATCCGGTGCGCTTGCGTATCGGCGATGTACAGGACGTCATTGCGGTCGAATGCGATCGCGGCGGGCCAAGTGAGATTCACCTCGAGGGCCTGGCCGTCTCCATTGAACCCATGTTGCCCGGTGCCGACCACCGTCGTAATAACTCCGCTGCCACGATCGACCTTTCGGATTCGGTTGCTGCCTGAGTCACAGATGAACAGATCGTTGCGGGAGTCGAACGCGATGCACAACGGCAAATATAAGCCGGCCTCTCCACAGGGACCGTCATCGCCGCAATAGCAGGTTTCACCGATGCCGGCGAAATTGTGCAGGGTACCTTCTTGGAGATTGATGCGACGGATACGGTCTGAGCCGGACTCCGCGATATAGAACCACTGCTCGTCGTTGTCCAGCGCGGCGTGATGCGGAAGTGGAATCCCTGCCTTCACCGCCCGCTTGCCATCGCCGGTGCTGCGCGCTTTGCCGTTGCCGGCAAAGATTTCGATCACACCGCCGGCAGGGCGAAGCGCTGCATCCATGGACGGCGCTTGTGTTTCCACGATTGTTTCCTGGACTGTCCGTTTAAGCGCGCGGCGTGGGCTGTGATGCCGCCGTCGTCTGGTTCATAGTCACGGTCTGCGCTGGTCCGGCGGTCACAGCCGGCTGTGGCGCCGTCTGTTGCTGCTGCACTTGAGCCTGGGCTTCGGCTTCGATTGCGTCCGCCTCATGCACGGACTTCTTGAATCCCTTGATCGCCTTGCCCAACCCTTCTCCCAATTGTGGCAGCTTCCCCGCGCCGAAAATAATCAGCACGATAACCAGGATCAAGATCAGCTCTGTAAATCCGAGACTTCCAAACATGGTGTGCTCCTTCGTAAAGGGTGATCACGCCCCGGTACTGTCCTTGGCTTTCTTTGCAAACCGCTCCCGCAACCGCTTGCGAGCCTCCTCGGCCTTCTCGAACATCTTGCACTTGTCGTAGACACTGATGAGGTTGTAGTACGCCAGCGGCTCGTCCGGATTGTGCTCCACGGCATTCTCCATGACCGACACGGCCAAGTCGGTCTTCTTGTGATTGAGCGAGATTTCCATCAGCTTGAAGCTCGATTCCAAATGCTTGGGATCCAGCTCCAGGGTCCGGAGATAGCACTGAATCCCCATATCGATGGTGTTGTAATCCGATACCTGCGGATTGTCCAACTCGATATAGACTCCGGCCAGATTGTACCAAGCGATCGGGTCCTCCGGCGTAATCTCGACAAGCCGTTCGTAATACTCCTTCGCCTCCATGTACTTCTTTTTATCCGCATAGACCCGGCCAAGATTGAACAGTGCCAAGACATCGTAGGGAAAAACCTCCAAGGCATGCCGGAACTCGGCCTCGGCTTCATCAGTCATATTCTTTGTCGCATAGATGGTGCCGAGATTCGAATAGTACATGGCTAAAGACCGATTCATTTCCGCGCGCAGGCCTTCGGCCATTTCAATCGACTTCTTTACTTCAACAAGGGCGTCGTCCATCCGCCCTTGGCTGAAGTAGAGCTCACCGAGGCGGCATCGGGCTTGAAAATCATCTGGTTCAACCTCGAGCAACTTTTCCAATCCGGCGATTTCCTCTCCCGGTGCAAGCGACTGATCGCCGAACTCGGCAGTAGCGGTTCCTGGCTGAGTTGGATCTGTTATTGGTGCCTGTGTATCCATGCAAATAGATTCCTTGGTCTTACGGCTATGCTTCTTTGACGAGCAGCCCTTCTGATGCCCCCACCAGCCGGCCATTCGGTTCGGCAAGCCGCTCAGTAACAGCCGACTTACCCCGATCGAGCGTCAGCAGGATGACCCCCAACACCACCATCAAGGTCAGGTTGGAAAACATCAGTGCATAGCCGGCGATAAACATGAGTCCGAGGCCATACCCGGCCACTCGCCCCATCATGAGCAACTTGACAACGGTGTATGCCCAACAGAGCAACCCGGCGACATACAGCGCGAAGGGAAGATAAAACGTATAGCCCATCCCGAACTGGAAAATCCATCCGATCCCTTGCGAGGCTTGCCTGATCGCCGAGGCCAATACCGGGTTATACGAATCCAGCCAGTAATCGGTGAACAACAAGGTGGTAAAGATCCCTCCCGCTGTCGCCCAAAATGCCATCGCGCGGGTGCGTTGGCGCCGGTTCGTTGTTCGCAGTGAGAGCCCGTGCCCATAGGCGACAAATACGAGAACGCTCGCCACTACCATCAGGGCCTCACCGGCACGATGGGATTCATACACGAACGGCGGCGCTGTCACAGTGCCGGACAAACCGTAGAGCGTCGAAATAATCTGATAATAGAGCCACCCGGATATGCCGAGATAGTAGGTCACGACAAGGAGACGCTGCGACCGTTCCTGGTGGGTGATTACATACTCTGCCACAAACAAGGTTAGCGTCAGCACCGCCACACTATTGTAGATGGCGGCCCCCAGCATCCCCGGCGAAACGACGAGAAACGCCAGAGTCAATAGCAGCAATACCGCGGCACAGGCCGTCCCCCCCTTGACCATTCGGCTTGCCTCATATCGCGACACACGCTGTGCCATGGTCAGAATCAGCCCCAAAAAAAGCAGCACGGCCACGATATTGAGTAGCCATGATCCAACCTCGGTCAGGGTCGTGAATGTGGGGGTAATCCACGGATGTTCTGTCGCGATCTTGCTCAAATGCATGCCCAAACGCGAAACCAGCCGATACAGTACCAGCTCAAGAAACGACGCCAACAGGACCAGTTTGATCGTATATTCGAACAGGGGACCGAAATCGCTGATCTTTCCTACCAGACGATCGCCTATTGCCGCCGCTTTCACCACGGACGAACCCTCCACCACCGAGTATTATATCTGTCGGAGGAAAATCGGGTCAACGCGGCCTCCCTAGGAAGCAGTGGGTTGCGGCACCTGGGCCGCCGTCTCCTTGGCCTTACCGATATACAGCAACCCGTCGGCCATCGAATAGTTGAACGGCAGCTCGCAGACCACCTCGCTGATCCGCTCATACACATGCTGATACACGCGTTCAGACTCATCCGGCTTCATGCCGCCCTGGACTTCGTAGAAAAACCCAAGGCTGAGATCCTCCGCCGAGGGACGCATGATACGCCGAATGCCGTACTCGGCCGGATTGCTCATGATCGGCGCCTCTTTCTCCAGATCAAATAGGCAGGGCTGACAGGAGAATCCAAGCGAGCCGTGGAGCTTCTTGTTCTCCACAATGAAGTTCATGGTGTCGAGGGCTTCCGGTTCCGTTTCCGTCGGAAATCCCACAATGATGTAGCAGTGCACCGCAATGCCGAGATCGACGCAGTCGTCGGCGATACGCCGGACCCATTCCTGTTTGATGCCCTTCTTCATCAAATCCATCACGCGCTGATTAAACGACTCCAGCCCAAAGACGATCTTCAAACAGCCGGCGTCCCGCATTGACGTTAGCAGGTCGCGCGTGAGGTTCTTTTCGAATCGCATCTCGCAGGTCCATTTTACATCCAGTCGCTTCTCGATCATCTGCTGACACAGCCGTTTCGTCGGCGCCAGTGCGAAACATTCGTCGGTGAAGAAGAAGTGCCGCGCGCCGTACTGTTGCGTGAGCCACTCCAATTCCTCGATTGTGCGCCCAGGATCTTTTTGCCGGAAGTTCTGATGGTCAAGCGTCAATGCGCAGAACGCGCAATCCTTGTAGTAGCACCCCCGGGAAAACTGAATCGGTAGCACCGGTTCCGGCGACAAGTACCGGTCGAGCGGGAATCCGTCGTAGTTCGGCGCCGGCAACTGATTGACGTTCTCGGAATAAAACGGTTGGTTAACCGTAATCTTTCCGTTTTGCCGATAGATCAAGTTCGGCACCTTACTGTAGTCTTTCTTCCCGGCCAGCTGGTTCACCAATTCCAGCAGCGCAGTTTCTCCTTCGAACACGATGATGTCATCGGCCAGATCGAAGAGATTCGGGCATCGGCGGATATTGTCGACCAGCCGTGTGAAAATACTCCCACCGATCGTGACATGCAGCTCCGGCGCGGCTTCTTTGATCAATTTGCACAATGTCAAGCCGGGAATAATCTGGGAGGTGGCGGTGATCGAGACGCCGATGAGGTCAGGGCGGCTGTTGACGATCGAGGGAATAAACAGCTCGCGGAAGAGGCTGCGATACGGATTTTGGACTTCGTCACTAACGACCTTCATCAAATCCTTCGAAGAATAGATCGAGTAGTTGCTGAACTGATTGTCGACCACGGTCAGTCTGGTCGGGAAATACACCGAGGACACCAGCTCAAGCCACTTGTCGATCATAAACAGGCTGGCGCGATATGCATCCAAGTCGTAAAATCCTTCGCCGCGTAGTGTTTCCTTGGCCAGCTCAACCCGCTCAAACAAATAGGGAAACCGGTCGAGCGAATCAGTCACTTTCGTATAATGCTCCCGGCTCCCATGCCCAGACACACCCGACTGCACCCGTTCTAACTCCTTCTGTTTATGGAGCAATTGCTCATGAACGCACGCGCCATATGATCTGGTGAGCATGCCGTCCAACAACTCGATGCCGAGATCCCGTTGGGAGACGTTCGAGACCCCACCCTGCCGGAGAAATCCGGTCAGTGATGGCAAACTCAAATAGGGCTGTGACGGGTGCCACGTCGGCGGGAACAATAGGGACACGTTCATAGTAGTGCACATCCGGTTATGGCGACAACCCAGCGAGTTTCAAGCATAAATTCCCTTGGGTTATACCTTCCCCTCTTCTTCAAATGCAACCTCGCCGACACGCTGAAGAATCCCAAAAACGAAGGGCCCCAGACCCTCTCGCCACTTGTCAGTGACGCGGTCCGAGGCCCCTCTGTGACTCGATGCGCTTACGCTTCCCTGTCCGGCAGACTCCCTACAGTTTGAGCGTAAACCAGGTGGACAGCGACTTCATCCCATTCCGCTCGATGTTGCTACCGTCCCACACGGCAAAGGCAATCGGAATCGACGCACCCGCCTTGAATTGCGTATCGTTGGCATCACCGTTTTCCAGCGTTCGCTTCACCACCACGCGCCACGTGGGGCCGGAATAAGCGCCGCCCTTGACGGCTCCGGACGGCTCCCAGACTCCATTCCCGATCACATCCTGATGCGCTTGCGTGGTCAGAGTGCTGAACCCGTTAGCGTTCAGATCTTCTACCGAACTCACCCGGAGCGTTGGGTCGGACATGATATTCCCGGACCAAATGCCTGGATTGAAGGGCCCGAGACTCCGGCCGATCCGATCAGGATAGGTCACACCGCCGGCCGGTTCTTCATAGTAGTAGTCCCAGAAAATACCGGGGTATTGATCGTCCACGTCCCAGATTCCCGCGCTGTCCTTCCCGATGTCCTTTTGCCATTCCGCATTCCAGCGCCAGATGTTGGTGGTGCCTCCGGACTGGCCCATGCACTGGAACGGTGGGGCACCGGCAACGCTGACCGGGAACATCACGGCGACCTGGTCCCGGAAGTCCTGCGGACCGATAGTCGTATCATTTTTGGTTTGATCGATCCACTCCAAACGCAACCCGATTTCCTTGCCGTTTGTCATCGCCTTCACAAACACCGACTGCACTGAGATGTTCGGATGCATTGGGGTGGTGATCAGCTGGCCACTGAGCGGCACCACGACGCCCGGCACGCTCTCCCACACCGGGTTGGCACCGTCCATTGGAATCGGGCCCTTGACGGATTTAGCTGGGATTGTGACCGGCTGGCTGACGGCCAGCGGCACCTGTCCAACGGTCAGCATCCCGCCGACTGCCAGGACAGAGAGCAGAATGGCAAACACCAATCCTTTATTGGTCGTCTGCAATACGCGCATAAGACTCATTCCTCCTCTTTAAACAAATGTTGCACGCCTTGAATCGATTGCCTGTGTCTTTTGGGACGGACAGCACTTAGATGGTTCCGACTGGCCCCTTCTCTTCCTTGTCCTTGTCCTTCGCATCCATGAACGACTGGGCGCCCACCTCATTCAGCAGCAAGCTCAATTCGTTCCCCTGATCCTGCGCGCCACACTCATAGGTCTGACCTTCCGGAGCATTGAAGGTCGCAGGCCGGTAATCGGTTTCGGTGTAGGGCTGGGGAGCGACGCCCATGTAGGCGGCCTCAAATTCCATCCACTCGGCCGTCATGTCAGCCACCAATTTGAAGAGACCGGAATCCGCCTTCTTAGCCAACATCCGGCAAAAGAGCGGCACCCAGCGACCGATATGATTCTTGACGAATTTTTTCTGAGCATCGACGACAATCTGCGTCTTCTCCGCACCGTCGTGGCAGCGCGAAAAGGACTCTTTGTAAGCCAGAAAATGCATAAACTCGAATTCGACGCTGAGATGATCCAGCCGCTCATGAATGTCTTTGGAGAGTTCCACACCGAACGCCTTGTAGAAGCCGGCGATATCACCCATCACATGCGACTGGGCAAACACGTGATCGTTGCCGAACAGCGTTTCGTAGGGCGGGCAGTCGAGCGTGATCACGTTGCTGAACACACGACGATGTTCCGACTGCAAGTCACTGAGTTGCCAATTGGAACATTCGGAGGCCACCAGGGCTTCAGCAAGATCCACCTGCTTCTTCAGCGCATCCAACTTCTGCGCCGCGCGCTCTCCCCCTTGCCCATCCAGCATCGCCCTCAATGTATCCAGCGCCGCGCGGCCATCCTCGACGAATTCCCCGGACCTGAGGTAGTCGAGAAATTCCTCGTCTTCCGGGTACAGCAGGCTCCAGGAAATCAGCAGATAGAGTTTACTGCGGTTGAGGGCACGTTCGACCGCGGGGGAATCTTTCAGGGCAGTAGGGGCCGGCAGCACGGCAACAGAGGCGACAGCTGTGTTCGACACCGACAGGTTACTGGCCATCACATGATCCTCGTCACGCTACGCCCGCTGAAACTTCGCCGCCTCGTCAAATTCCACGGGGTATCTGTCGACACACCATGACCGTCCAAAGCAGCATCAGTATGTATATGAAAGGACTCAGGGGAAGTCAAGGGCGAACTGCATCCGCCATTGAGCTTTTGGCTTGTCTCGTTCATGGCTGTTTTACAAAACCCCACTCACACAAGACGCGCCGGCCGGGCACGGATCGCCACATGATCGTTCACGGTGTTGCACACCATTTCGCAAATTCCGCACCCGACGCACGTCTCCGCCACAACAGCCAATTGCATCGATGCAAAATCCATCGTCAGCGCATGCATCGGGCATTTGGACACACAGGCGTGGCAGCCTTGCCCAGCGGTACAGAGCCGATGGGAGATGACCGCCGTGCCCATCCGCACGCCAGCCACACTCTCGACCGGCTCCAAAGCCCCGGTCGCACAGGATGCGATGCAGGGCAAGTCCTCACACAACAGGCAGGGTGATCGGTCCGCGAAGAGTACAGGCGTCCCATCCCGTTCATGGATTTGAATCGCACCCGGTGGACAGGCCTTGACGCAGTCGCCGCATATCGTGCACCGTTCGAGGAAGATCGGCTCTCCGACGGCGCCCGGTGGGCGCAACCAATCGGTACGAACCGGTGCTGGAGCCGGCGCCTGAGCTACATCGGCCTCTTTGGAAAATTCCAGCGCCGCTTTTGTCATCGAGCGGGCGGAATCCGTGATGAACTGGCGCCGGCCATATGAAGAATCAGTTGCCATGGTTGTGAAGCTCCTTGGAGGAGAGTCAAACAGGCCGTTCGGCAAACCTCAAGTAATGTAAGACCCGCAGGCGTACCTTCGGAGATACGTTGAAGATTCTTGCGAGCCGAAAACACAGCCCGCAGCCTGTTTCACCCTCCTCATCTACGTCACACCGTCGGCACGCAGCTTATACACCTCCACGCACCGGTCACAGGCGCCGAATTCCACATCCCATCCTGGATGATTCTCGCGGATAAAATCCAGCACGTAGGATTCGACCTTGATCGCCATATCTTCGACCCATGAATACGTGGGGAAACGGCACAGCGGACAGGGGAACCCCGGCATGAGCATGATCTTGTTTTCGCTCTCCGGCACCTCGCCGCCCTCGACGTCAACAGCACGATCCAGCACGCGGAGCGTGTCGGTTGCCATTTCGATTAACTCGGAATGAGTGAAGTACGACGTCTGCCACAATCCCTCGAAGACCGATTTCAACTGAAGCGGGGGAATCTTGCGATACCAGGAACGGAATTCCTTGAATCGCGCCTCCTTGCTCAACATGGGCTCTTGACCGATGGCCACCAACCGGCTATCCACACTCACGCTCCAGAGCACCCGGTAGCGCTGTAAGATCAGTGTTTCTTCGCCGGGATTCTGCCCCACCTTCGTATCCGGATCGTACCCGAACTGCGGATCAATCATGTCGGAGATGTGCATCAGCTCATGGCGGCAATAGCGTGTCAGTGCTGGGTCGTAGAACCGTCTCGGAATCAGCTTAATCCCGACTCCTTTCATTCCCTTGTCCTCAAAGGCACGTGCCAAATCTTTTTCGACCGAACCCCACTTGCGCAGAATATCGACCCCTTCCTGGTCTTCCTTCAGCACGCCCTTGATCAGCACGATCCCGACCTGTTCTTTCAGCAACGGATATTCATTGAACGAATCGCGAATGATGTCCGAGAATCCCCAGATGCCGAAAAGGTACTGATACAGCTTCTTGAATTCTCCCTCCCGATCTTCGAGCATGAATTTCTCGTAGATTGGGTCGGCGTGCTCATGAAACTCCTTGTAATAGGTCGGATCTCCCTCCCGTTCCGTTTTCTCGATGAAAGAGTCGATGACTTCCTGAAGCAATGCGGGCTGAAACCTGATTTCCATGAAGCTCCTCGATCAGTGGAAATGACGACCAGTGGGGAACGCCCCGCGACAAAGCCGCGCTGTGCTTACAGCGTGACGCTTCGACGCTGTCTTTGACATAGGCTCAGCGTCAACCCTGAGTCTATCCCGCTCCACACCTGAAGCGGTTGAAGGGTTGACTTGCCTGCGGAGCATCTCTTACGATCCCGCAGACACCGACAAATTATACCGGCCCTGCCGATTTGCAATCAAGGACCTGGGAGACGGGGCACTGCATGAGCGAACACACGATAACACCACCGCTGTCGAACGTACGGCCCGGATTGCCGGCCAATTCAACTCCAAATTCTTCAATCGATTTCCTAGACCATTGGAGCCGCGACTGCCGAGACGTCCGCACGTTTCGCGGACACTCCCATGGCATCTGGGCCATCGCTTTCTCACCAGACGGATTGACTCTCGCCAGCGGTGGCGCCGAACGCCTTGTCCGCATGTGGGACATTGAAACCGGACGTCTCTTGAGATCCCTGCGCGGCCACACTAACGATATTCGCGCCATTGTATTCACCCCGGACGGGCAGACCCTTGCCACCGGCAGCGAAGACCGCACCATCCGCTTGTGGAACGGCAAGACCGGCGAGCCGACAAAATTGCTCTTCACGCGATACGATCACAATGTGTGCAGTCTTTCACTATCGCCTGATGGATTGATGCTCGCGCGCGGCAGCCACAACAAAGACATCAAAATCTGGGAAGTCACCACCGGCACCGAGCTGATGACTCTGCTCGGTAAGGACGAATATGACCACCATTGGTCCGTCTGCGTCGCGTTTTCACCAGACGGCGTCCATCTGGTCAGTGGGACCGACATCGGCAAAATCAAGATTTGGGAAGTGCTGCCGAGCGGGGAAGAAAAGCTGCTGCACGATGGGCACTGGCGGCGCGGCGTCGAGGATTCCACCGAAACACGCGGGTATTTCATCGAAGACGACGGTGGGTTTCAAAAGCCGATGGACTACTGGATCGGCGCTATGGCCTTCACCCCGGACGCCAAGACACTGATTACCGGCAGCCGGGACAAAATCATTAAGCTCTTCGAGATGCCCCAGTGTGTAGAAAAGAAAGCTCTTACTGGCCACACCGGATGGGTCCGCAGCTTGGCTGTATCACCGGATGGGAAAGTGCTGGTCAGTGCGGGCGACGACCAGACCATCAAGTTCTGGAACCTCGCCACCGGTCGCAACTTCAGAACCCTCAAGAGCCACACCGATGGCGTGCGCTGCGTGACCTTTTCACCCGACGGCCGCCGACTCGCCAGCGCCTCCTGGGACCGAACCATCAAATTGTGGGAAGGTGGGGCAGCCGCAGAACAATAGACGCTCCCTTACCAACATTGCTCAATTTGGGGCGATTTCGTAGATCAGCGTCACCGTCGCGATGACCTTCAGCTCGCTCGAAGAGATCGGCACATCGCCCACGCTCTCTTCCATGGCTATCCACGCCATTGCCACCGGAGGACTCATGACATGGCCCCCTTCGTTGATCGACAACACACGCACAAGTTTCACGTGTAGCGCTTCGATCAACACCGCCGCTTTCTCGCGAGCCTTGTCGGCGGCCTGTTTCAATGCACCCAGCCGAACGGCTTGTTCATCGCGCAACCCCCACTGCAACCCCTGAAGCTGTTTGCCCCGATCTTCAAGATTTCCTCGATTACCATACTGACCTTGTCGATAGCGCAGATTTCCATAGTCACCATATTGCTGACGACGTAGCCGGTAATTTCCGGTGAAGCAGGGGCGTATCTGTGGGACAGTTGGATGGCGAACGATCGTGCGAGAACACCGTAAAGGACGTGGTCTGAATGCGCTCCTCGTTGATCTGCAAATCTCGCGGTTGTTCCATCACTTTACCCATGATGGAGCTGTTCCACCTCTGCGCCTCAGTGAGTGATTTGCCGGCGGTCTCTACGCCGAACGTCACATAGACGGTATCTGAAACATGCTCACCATTCCCGTATCGCTCACGGTGAGCGTTAGTGTCCCGGCTCTCACCTCATCATGCGCCTGTGCCAGAGCTGGATATCCCAGCAGCACCAGCAATCAGACGATCAACATGCTTCGCCTCCTTTTCCGGATACCACTGCTGCGTACCCTCATTGCTCTCGCCTCTCGCCCCTTGTCTGATCAACTTTGTATCGACTCATTTATCTTCTGAATCACACGCGAGAAACTTTTCCACTCAACCGACGGCGGATGAGCCTGTTTGAAATATTGAAAGCGACACAATTTCAATCGATTGCAAGGTGTCGCCTTTGACATCAATCAACTCTACCCCCATTTTCTGTGGGTAAGCCTGTGCACAACTTTATCGTCTCTCGTAAAAAAGAAAGAATTAGAGAGCTATTCCTGCAAAGTGCCCACTTTTT
>VGXB01000023.1 GCA_016873515.1 Nitrospira sp. | reverse complement strand
GCAAGACTGGGAGTCTCTGGCCGTGCAGGATTTGGAGATACTGCACAGCGTATTCGATATCGACGATCCCACCGGGGCTGTATTTGAGATTCACTGTGTCCCGTTCCACTAATTGCTTTATTTGTTGACGTCGCAAGTCAAGCGCCGCAGGCATGTCCCAGGGGGCGCCACTGTACACATAGCGGTCTCGATGGGCCTCGACCTGCTTGCCCATGGCCACGTCACCGGCCACGTGACGCAACTTGATTAAGGACTGACGCTCAAACGGCGCGGCGAGCCCTGTCTCGCTGTAATAGCTGGTGATTTCATCAAACGGGTTGGTCAGCGATCCTTTCCCTCCGTGCGGTCGTAGGCGCACGTCGAGATGGAAGATGCCTTCCTGCTTGGCCTCAATCCATTGGAGGAGTTCGTGTCCCAGCCGCTCGAAGTATTCGCTGTTCTCGATCGGCTGTTTTCCCTCGGTGCGACCCGCGTCGCCATAGACGAACATCACTTCGATATCGGAAGCGTAGCCGAGTTCTTTACCGCCGAATTTACCGAGGCCAAGAATCACGAAGTGACAGGGTTTCTTATTCACTAGGCGTGGGGGGCCATAGAGCTGGTTCAGTTTTGTCTGGCAGTCTTTCAGGCTCCGGTCGACGATGACGTCGGCCAGTTGAGTCAGTGCCGTGGAGAAGTCGGCGAGGGCGATGCCGGGCTCGACGATGTGTTTCATGTCGATGCGGAACATTTCCCGATCTTTGAAACTGTTCAATGCCATTTTTCTGGCATCGTTGCTCTTGGTTCGACTGACAGCACGATCGAGTTCCTTTCGAAGCAAGATTTGTGGGGTGAGGAGAGGGGCGTCGCGATAGTCCTGCAAGAGCGGCAGTAGATTGCCGTGCTGTCGACGAAGGAAATCTTCCCAAAGGAAATCGCTGGCGCCAAGCAGGCGGGCGAGAATGGGGAATGTTTTTTTGTCGCTCAGGACCGCTAAGATCTCCTGCTGCGCTTTTCCTGTGGTCTGTTGCATGATCAAGTCGAGAAATTGGTCGAAGGCATCGAGGGCTTTGGCCGGATCGGGGGCCCAGGTGAGGGCATGGGTAAACTGCTTGAGAAGCACGGCCGTTAAGCGCAACTGCTGCTGATCAGTGGGATCAGTCAGTTTTTGGCCGAAGCGGTTGCGCACATGAAAGCGATCGTGCAGCTTCGAGCCTTCAATCTCGATTTGGGCTTTAGTGATGTACACGTTGCGCATGGCCAGTGCATTGGCAAAGGCATACAGAAACGCTGGGGTATCATCCGACCGGATGTCCATAATGGTGTCCGTCGCCGACTGGCTGTTGTTGAAGGTGATGTGTACGGGATGGAGTAGACCGCTGAACGAACCTCGGCGCTTGCCAAGTTGTTCCACCAATTGCCGATTCACGACATGGCGGGTTTCCGCGAGCTGGTTGGTATCAAGCAAGCCGATGACAGACCGAAGTTCCTTACTGAGCCGTGCCTGTTCAGCCGATTCGAACAGCACCCCAGGCATCGGTTGCACCCGAAAGAGATCGATGATCTTCTTGCGGTTTAATCCGGGCCGTGTTGCGGGACGTCGGCGCGGCTTGATACGGGTTGATTTGTCTGTCGATGGCGAGGCGCTATCCAAGAAGGTGTAAATCTGGCCTTCCTCGATGTTCAATCCGAAAGCAGACAACAGGCCGCAGATTGTAGCGAATTCCGCGAAGTAGTCGTACGCGACGATTGTCAAGTCAAAGTGTCCCCCGCGTTGTTTCATGATCGTGAGTTCGCAGAGGTGATCCAGTGTCAGTTGGGCGGCAAGACGGATGTGGGCCGCGACGGCTGCGGGAGCAACCTGTAGGAAATACTCTGGATCCATTCGACTGACAAAGTCATGCACAATGTCGAATGGGACCTCCTGACAGAGTGGCGTGATGGATGTCAGGATTGATTGACGGTCGACACTGTCCATGGTGTGTCAGTATACCTCAAGATGGTTCATTGTGAGAGAGAGACTCTGTCAGTATAATGCATGCCATGACGAAGTCTAAGAAAATTGCTTCAAGGATATCTGACCGATCGACCTTTCCCTCATCACCGGTCCGGCTTGATCCGAGACCGGTACTGCTGGCGCTTGAGCTGGACTGGTCGCAGACCGAGGCCATTCTCTCAGCGTATGGGTTAAGAAATATCAAACAGGCTGATCGGAATCTCCAGGCTATGGCTGGGGAGCCGCATGAACGGCGTCAGTTGGCTGAGATTGTGCCGCACTTGTTGGAGGCCGTTGCCCGAACCGCCGATCCCGATCAGGCGCTCAATCATTGGGAACGCCTGCTGGCGAGTGTAGCCCGCATCTCCATGCTGGATTTCCTGCGCAGCTCGCCGCACATGCTGAATCTGCTCTGTGGGATCTTCGGCAACAGCGATGCGCTGGCCTTCACCATCATCCGTGACCCTACGCTTATCTATTGGCTCGATGAAGAAGATACTCTGTCCAAACCGCCGACACGGGAGAGCATGGAAACCGCACTCCGACGAAAGATCGAACATCTGCGGACAAAAGAGTTGCAGCTTGATGTGTTGCGCCGTTTCCGCCGTCAGATGATGCTGCTTATCGGAGTGCGTGATCTCTTGCGGCTTTCCACCGTGCCGGACACGACCGCGTCGTTATCCGATTTGGCCGCTCTACTGATTCACGTGGCCTATGAAATCGTCGATGCTGATTTACGGCGGCAATATGGCGTACCGATGCACAAAGATCACCGAGGACGATGGATCACCACAGGCTTTACAGTCATTGGGATGGGTAAGCTTGGTGGACATGAACTGAACTACAACTCCGACGTGGACATTTTGTACATTTATGAGTCGCACGATGGAGAGACCCGCGTGCCGAAAAGTCTTCAGGGGAGCGGTCCCCCGGGGGTTGGTATTTCCAGTGAAGAATACTTCGAGATCCTGGCCCGCGAACTGACGAAAACACTGGCTGAGCCGACACGAGAAGGCTATATCTTCCGCGTGGATTTGAGGTTGCGGGCTGAAGGAGCGGTGGGCCAGTTGGCTCGCTCGCTTGACGGCTATGTGCAATACTGCTTCATGCGTGGTCAGGTGTGGGAGCGGCTCGCGTTGCTCAAGGCCTGGCCGGTGGCCGGCTCGCCAGAGGTCGGCCGATCGTTCCTCAAGAGGGTGAAACCGTTCATTCTCGGGAGGGTCTCCAAGCCGATGAGGCTGGTGGAAGCGCTGGCAGTGATAAGCGAGGTGCGGGCGATCAAGGAGACAATTGACCGGCACATGGCCGAGCGTGGGCACGAGCGGCGCAACGTCAAGCTGGGTGTCGGCGGCATTCGCGAGATTGAATTCTTCGTGCAGGCCGTGCAAGTAATTGCAGGGAGGAAAATGGCAGGCTTAGTGGATCGCAACACACTCAGATCGCTGAACCGATTTGTTCGCTACAAGCTGATGTCCAAGGTAGAGCGGGATGCGTTGGCCGCCGCCTATCTCTTTCTTCGAGACGTGGAGCATAAACTGCAGATGGTTCACGACCTTCAGACCCATGCACTGCCAGAAAATGGAGAGGAGCTGGAGCGTTGCGCGATCCGAGTAGGGTACGATACAGGAGACCGAGTAAATGCTATCGCCCGTTTTCGCGTCGACCACCAGCACCATACCGCAGTGGTCCGCCGGGCGTTCCTGTCGTTCTTTGTCGAGCCTAAAACCTCCCTGATCCTGAAGGCGGCCTTGCGGGCTGTTTCAGCTAAAGGCTGAGTGTCGTTCTTCATTCCGTTGTGGCGAAGAATCGATCAACGGTATGCTGGAAGAGAAAGAGTGTAGTGTCTTCAAGGGAGGCGCCAGAACTGTGTCTGTGGCAGCACGGACCAGGCCGGTGGGAATGCGGAATCGTGAGGCAATCCAGGCCGCGTCGGTCAGATCCTCGTCTGTGCCGCGCCGAAGTTGTGCGATAATGAAATCTGCCGGGGTGAAGGGGCTGATTCGGACACTTGGTTCGTCGAGCAACACCGTTACGCGATTGCGATAGCCGGGCGGCATGGCCGCCACGGACCAGCCCAAGAGGCTTTGTCCCAGGTTGCTGGGAATCTAATGGCGGCTCAGGAATTTCTCCAAAGACCTCACATGGCCGAGAAGTTCGCTATCCACGTCGATCGTGGCACGGGAAGGATGACCGTAGGCAAGCATGGCCAATCCTCAAATTAACAACAGATCGATGGAATGACCGGTGGAGCCGGTGTACTGCCGCAGCACCATGCGCAAGTGATCAAGTGGGAGCATGCGCGAATTCAAGAGCCTCCGTGAATTGGCGGTACAAACGCTTATCGATGGTACCATGGTTTCCGGGCAGCGCGGTGCGCGATACGTAACTAGAAATCAGTGCTTGATCGGTTGTGTGTCAACGGCATGCGGTCTGATAGGCCTCTTGCACTGCCGGGTGCGTGAGATCGGACCACTCAATGACGTCGTTCACCAGAGTCTCAAGTTAGAGGATGCGGGCGATGCGCGGGTGGCGCAGCGCTTCGTCAAGAGAGGTGACACTCAGATAGGCAGGCAAGAGCTAGATGGGGGGGGAGAGTATAGGAGTGAATTGTACGCGGGTTCGACTGCGATGCTAATCCGATGCGGGGAGAGTGAGTGGAAGGGGAGATGACCCGAGAGTCGGACAGATCTTCATCGGGCAAACCTCCAATTGTGAAGGGAAAGGTTAGTCAGTCAAGTGTCGAGTACGCTGGATGACTTAGTGATGAGGTTCCATCAGGCCGGAAAACACGAAGAGCCAAGCGGTTGCCCGCCTGGCCCTTCGTCGAGAGCAAGCTATTAGCCTGCCCTGAGCTTGTCAAAGGATTAGTACATCCCCTCCATGCCGTGGTTGTGGCCTCCGTGGCCGCCGGCCGCTGCTTCCTTCTTCTCTTCGGGGAGTTCGGTGATCATGACTTCGGTGGTGAGCATCAGGCCCGCCACGGAGGCCGCATTCTGCAACGCGCAGCGCGACACCTTGGTCGGATCAATGATACCAGCCTTGATCATGTCCACGTAGTCATCGCTTGCGGCGTTGTAGCCGGCGTTGGTGTTCTTATCTTCCCGCACCTTACCGACCACGACAGATGCTTCGCCGCCTGCATTGGTGACGATCTGGCGGATGGGCTCCTCGAGTGACCGGCGGACGATGTCCAGCCCAACTTTCTGCTCAGCCGGCACGTCCTTGATCCCATCGAGAGCCTTAATGCAGCGGAGATACGCGGTGCCGCCGCCCGGAACAATGCCCTCTTCTACCGCCGCTTTGGTTGCGTGAAGCGCGTCTTCGACGCGGGCTTTCTTTTCCTTCATTTCAGTCTCGGTCGCGGCGCCGACGTTGATGACGGCCACGCCACCTACGATCTTCGCCAGCCGCTCTTGCAGCTTTTCACGGTCGTAGTCCGAGGTGGTTTCGTCGATCTGGGCTTTGATCTGCTTGACGCGCCCCTCGATCTTCTTCGGATCGCCGTAGCCTTCCACGATTGTCGTGTTGTCCTTGTCGATCGTGATGCGCTTGGCGCGCCCGAGGTCGGTCAACTTGACGTTCTCCAGCTTGATCCCGATGTCTTCGGAAATCACCTGGCCGCCGGTGAGGATCGCGATGTCTTCCAGCATGGCCTTGCGGCGGTCGCCGAAGCCCGGCGCTTTCACGGCGGCGACGTTCAGCGTGCCGCGCAGCTTGTTGACAACCAGGGTCGCCAATGCTTCGCCTTCGACTTCTTCAGCGAGGATGACTAGCGGCTTGCCCATCTTGGCCACCTGCTCGAGCAGCGGGAGCAGATCCTTCATGCTGCTGATCTTTTTCTCGTTGATCAGAATGAGTGGTTCGTCGAGGGAGGATTCCATCCGCTCAGCGTTGGTGACGAAGTAGGGAGAGATGTAGCCGCGGTCGAACTGCATGCCCTCGACGACGTCCAACGACGTGGTCATCGACTTGGCTTCTTCCACCGTGATGACCCCGTCCTTGCCAACCTTTTCCATGGCTTCCGCGATCAGGTCACCAATGGTCTTGTCGTTGTTGGCCGAGATCGTGCCGACCTGGGAAATCTCGGTCTTGCTTTGACAGGGCTTGCTGAGCTTCTTGAGTTCGGCGGTCACGGCCTCGACGGCTTTGTCGATACCGCGCTTGATCTCCATGGGATTCGCGCCGGCGGTGATGTTCTTGACGCCTTCGCGATAGATGGCTTGGGCCAACACCGTCGCGGTCGTGGTGCCGTCCCCGGCGATGTCGCTGGTCTTGCTGGCCACTTCACGGACCAGCTGGGCTCCCATGTTTTCATAGGGGTTCTTCAATTCGACTTCCTTGGCTACGGTCACACCATCCTTCGTGATCGTCGGCGCGCCGAACTTCTTGTCGAGAATCGCGTTCCGGCCCTTCGGGCCGAGCGTTGCTTTAACAGCATCCGCCAGTTGGTTCACCCCTTTCAGAATGGACGACCGTGCCGAGTCGCCGTACATGAGTTGCTTTGCCATGGTATTCCTCCGTTATTAGTCTGAGAATTTCTATGGTTTAAAAATGTTCCAGTCGATGGTGGACACATTATGCCGTGAACACCCCGAGAATGTCTTCTTCCTTGAGGATCAAGCAATCTTCATCCTCGATCCGGAGCTTAGTGCCGGAGTACTTGTCAAACAACACTTGGTCGCCGACCTTGACATTCTCGACTTTCTTACCGACCGCCTGAATGATCCCTCGCTGCGGCTTTTCTTTCGCTGAATCCGGCACATAAATCCCACCGGCGGTCCGTTCCAATTCCTCGGTATAGGTGATAAACACCCGGTCACCCAGGGGTTGGAATCCCTTGGCGACATTCTTTTTGTCCTTCGCAGCTGCGCTCATAACAGAACCTCCTTCTGATGAAAGTTAACCCGATATTGTGAACGATATAGGATTGGGCCTGCGTCAGACGGCACTGACATGTTGATCCGGCAGAATCCCACTACCAAAAACTCGAAGCCTTAGATAATTCTCGGTTAATTCAAGTCAAGGGGGAACACGGGATTTTTCTTTTGGCCCCATGAAGCTTGCAACTGCTATGATAACTCATTGATCTTGCACTATTCCAGGACAATTTCTGACTGCCGTGTCAAGGGGGCAGGAGGCTACATCCGCAATCGGTCAAAATCTTTCACATCTTTCTTGATGTAGTCGCGCAAGCGCTTGATAATACGGGCTTCCAGTTGGCGCGTCCGTTCCTTGGTAATGCCATATTTGTTGCCCAGTTCATCCAAAGTCAGCGGGGTCTCGGAGAGAATGCGATTTCTGAGAATATCCTCGTCCCGTTCCTCAATCGTTTTGGTGAATTCCGCCAGCTTTGCGCGAAACAGGGTGCGCAGCTGATGATCGGCCAGCTGTTCGTCAGCCGGTTGTTGCTGGGAGGGCAGAATATCGAGCAAGCTGCCGTCCTGGTTTTCCCCAAGCGGCTGATCCAACGACTGCTCCCAGTTGCCCAGGCGCTGCTCCATCTCAATGACGTCACGTTCGCGAACATTGAGACGGTCCGCGAGGAGCTTCGTGTCAGGGGCAAATCCCTCCCGCTCGAGTTTGGCCTTTTCCTTTCGCAAATTATAAAACAGCTTCCGCTGGTCCTGTGTCGTGCCGATCTTGACCAGTCGATAGGTATTGAGCAGATACCGAAGAATGTACGCGCGCGACCACCAGGCAGCATAGGCATAAAACCGGACGTTCTTTGTCGGATCAAATTTTTTGATCGCCTGCATCAGGCCGACATTGCCTTCCTGGATCAAATCCATGTGGTCGGCGCCGGTGTGAAGATATTCCGAGGCGATGGCGACCGAGACGCGTAAGTTGGCCATGATGAGTTTCACTGCCGCTTCACGGCTGCCTTGTGTGTGATATTCATGGAGCAGGCGAAGCTCTTCCTCTTTTGACAAATACGGGTAGCGGCGGATCTCTGCAAGATATTGCTGGAGCGCCGTGACCGGCACCACCGCCGTGGTGTCGGCGGGAGTGTTCGTATTGCCGTGTTTCATGGAGCTTAGTTCAAGAGGAAGTTTGAAGTCATGCAGCTCCTCGTCCGAAGGAGTTAAAACCTCCGGCTCAAGCCGTTCGTCTTCTTGTTCATTTCCCGGGTTGGCCATAATAGGTTGACAACTATAACAGAACCTCAGCCCGTGACAATGGCCAAGGTTCAGTGGTAGATTGCCTCCGCACTGCCTGGTCCAACCCGACAGACGATTCAACTATATGAGCATGGCCACGCCGTTCGACAGCATAGAAAACGCGATTTGCGACATCAAAAAAGGCAAATTCATTATCCTGGTAGACGACGAAGACCGGGAGAATGAAGGCGATCTTGTTATTGCCGCCGAAAAAGTCACTTCTCAGGCTATCAATTTCATGGCGAAACATGCGCGCGGGTTGATCTGCCTGGCGCTCACGCCGGAGCGGGTCGAGGAGCTGCAACTGCCTCAGCAGGCCGTCGAGAACACCGCCACGTTCGGCACGGCGTTCACGGTGTCGATCGACGCGCGCAAAGACATCACGACCGGTATTTCCGCTGCCGATCGGGCCACCACGATTCGTGTGGCGATCGATCCGAAATCAAAACCAAGCGATCTTGCCCGTCCTGGCCATATCTTTCCTCTCAAGGCGCAGCAGGGCGGCGTGTTGAAGCGCGCCGGTCAGACAGAGGGATCAGTCGATCTGGCGCGGATGGCCGGATTGTCTCCGGCCGGAGTTATCTGTGAGATTATGAACGAGGACGGCACCATGGCCCGCGTGCCAGAGTTGGCGAAATTCGCCAAGATCCACAAGCTGACCATGGTTACCGTAAAAGCGTTGATCGAGCATCGCATGCGGCGGGAAACTTTCGTGTGCCGCGTAGCGAGTGCCAAGCTCCCGACAATGTTCGGGGAATTCGAAGCGGTGGCATTCGAGAACCAAATCGACGGCGTGACGCATATTGCGCTAGTGAAGGGACGGGTGGACAGTGGAGAGCCGACATTAGTGCGGGTGCATTCCGGGTGTTTGACGGCGGATGCGTTGGGGTCACTCCGCTGTGATTGCCGCGATCAGCTTCACGCGGCAATGGAGACCATCCAGAAAGAGGGCTGTGGCGTGTTGCTCTACCTGAATCAAGAAGGGCGGGGGATCGGCCTGCTCAACAAGATCAAGGCCTATGGGCTCCAAGACAAAGGCAGCGACACGGTCGAGGCAAATTTGAAGCTCGGGTTCAAAGCTGATCTGCGGGACTACGGCGTCGGGGCGCAGATATTGGCGAGTCTTGGCCTGCACCAGATCAAGCTCATTACGAACAATCCGCGCAAGATCGTCGGAATCGAAGGCTATGGTTTGAACGTCGTCGAGCGGGTCCCGATTGAGATTCCGCCTCGCGAGGCGAACGTGAGATATCTGCGGACGAAAAAGAAGAAGTTGGGGCACATTCTGAAGAAGGTGTGAGTCGGGCGAAGGAACGAAGAATGTGTGTAGTGAAACGGCATGAAGCTCCGTAAAGGTTCAGATAAAGCGGCAGGATTGAAGTTCGGAATCGTTGCCGCGAAATTCAACCAGTCCGTGACGAGTAAACTGCTCTCGTCTTGTCTCGCCGGTTTGGCTCGGCATGGGGTTAGGGGTGGTCATGTTGAAGTGGTGCGGGTGCCGGGAGCATTTGAGATTCCGTTGGTGGCCAAAACCCTGGCTGAGTCGGGCCGGTTTGACGCGGTGATTTGTCTGGGGGCAGTGATCCGGGGCGACACCCCACATTTCGATTATATTTGCGCCGAAGCGAGCCGTGGGATCGGCCAAGCCGCTCTCGAGACCGGCGTCCCTATTGTGTTTGGAGTGCTGACGACGGAGACGGTGGCACAGGCAGTTGAACGAGCGAACCCAGTCACATTCAACCGTGGCGGAGAGGCGGCAAAGGTGGCGATCGAGATGGTGACCCTGCTTCGACGGATCACTACGAAGAAGCCGCAGGTGAATGGAGCCGGATTGGCACTTTCATCCAGGCGGGTTGCGCGAAGGTCTGACGCATAGCTATGGGGTCGCGTCATCAGGCCCGCGAACAGGCCTTGCAAATTCTGTTTCAATACGACATCCACAGAAAACCAGGGCTCTGGCTGGACGAGTTTTGGAAGCCGATTCAAGTGGATGATGATACCAAGGCCTTCGCCGGACAGATTGTGGCCGGCGTCATCCAGCGGAAGGTGGAGATTGATGCGGTGCTGGCCAAGTACGCGACGAATTGGAAAGTCAGTCGCATGCCGATCGTCGATCGCAATATCCTCCGCGCGGGACTGTACGAATTGTTTTGGATGGATGATGTGCCGGCAAAGGTGACGCTGGACGAGGCGGTGAAATTGGCCAAGAGCTTCGGCGACGAAGAGGCATCGAAGTTCGTCAATGGAGTATTGGACAAGGTCCTGGCATCCGAGCCGAAGCTGGAACAGAAACGGGCGAACCCGGAGCGCGGGATTTGGAGGCAAGCCGAAGGTGATTGATCGCTATACCAGGCCCAGGATGAAAGCCATCTGGGAATTGAAACATAAATATGAGATCTGGCTCGAAGTCGAATTGCAGGCTTGCGCAGCGTTCGAACAGGCAAGGCAAGCTCCGCGCGGTACAGCAGCGAAGATCCGCAAAAAGGCGAAGATCAATGTGGCTCGCATTGCGGATATCGAACGAGTCACGAAACATGATGTCATCGCCTTTCTGGAATCCTTGACGGATTCGGTTGGCCCTGAACATCGGTTTTTGCATATGGGCCTGACATCTTCGGATATCGTCGATACATCATTGGCGATCCAGATGACCGAAGCGCTGGACCTCATTCTTGAGGGAGCCGAAGGGTTGCTGGGCGTATTGAAGAAACAGGCCTTGCGGCATAAACAGACGGTGATGGTCGGCCGCTCGCACGGCATTCACGGCGAGCCAATCTCTTTCGGCTTCAAGCTGGCTATTTGGCATGAAGAAGTCGGCCGCCATGTCGAGCGATTGCGGCACGTTCGCGGGCAAATTGCGGTCGGGAAACTGTCTGGGGCAATGGGGACGTTCGCTCATCAGGCCCCGGATATCGAAGAGTATGTCTGCTTGAAATTGGGCCTGACAGCTGATCCAATTTCCAATCAAGTAGTCCAGCGGGATCGACATGCGGCCTACGCCACGGCGCTCGCGCTCTTGGCCGCCACGATCGAAAAGATCGCGACGGAAATCCGGCATCTCCAGCGGACCGAGGTGCTGGAGTCGGAAGAGTATTTTTCCGAAGGCCAAAAAGGATCGTCGGCTATGCCACATAAGCGCAATCCGATCATCTCCGAAAACCTCTGCGGTTTGGCGCGAATTGTAAGAGCCAATAGCCTGGCAGCGATGGAAAACGTCGCTTTGTGGCATGAGCGAGATATCAGTCATTCCTCTGTTGAGCGTATCATCATGCCGGACAGCACGATCCTGACCGACTACATGCTGTCCAAAGTGACGGAGCTTATCGAGCGCTTGATTGTCTACCCAGATCGCATGAGGCGGAACCTCGAGTTGACGGGGGGGGTGGTCTATTCGCAGCGGCTACTGCTGGCGCTCATTGAGAAGGGAGCACAACGCAAAGAGTCGTACGAAGCAGTGCAGCGCAATGCCATGGCCTCGTGGAAAGGTGCCGGAGGGTTTCAGGAGTTAGTGAACAAGGATCCCTTCATTGCACGCCACCTCACAGGGCGCGAGATTACGGCATGTTTTAACCCGAAATATTACCTGCGACATCTCGACAGAATTTATAAGCGGGTGTTCAGATCGTCCAGATCCAGACGTGGACACCGAGGATGAAGTGGACATGGCCGTGGGTGCTGTGAACGCTCGTAACATGTCTGACCTACCTATAAAGAGGGGTAGCCAGCAGGAGGGGGGATGAGCATAGGATTACATCTCTTCGAAGAGCGAGGTATACATGATCTGCAAGATTGCTTGTTCTCTTGCTATCCTGACAGCGTTGTTCACCGTATCACCGACGATGGGGTGGTCTCAGACCCTGCCTGGCGGCGAGCGATTCAGTCTCGTGCTCTCAGGAGATCCGGTCAAGTGGGAGCAGAGCCTCAACGAAGTAGGCTCAAAAGGCTGAGATGCGTTGATGGCGCAACAACGGGCTGTGAGTGGACTGGTCCTGCATTTTGTCATCTTTACGAGAACGCCGACGCTCAAGAGCGTCGACTACAAAGTGGTTGTGGCCGAGTTTTCGGTGGAGAGGGACGTGTGCTCCAGAGAAATTGCTCGAGGGCAGCTCGAAGTGCAAGGCAACGCGTATGGGCGGAACGGCTGGGTGCTGGTGCAAGCCGTAACAGGCCAGCATACCGGTGGGAAACCCTTCATTACCCTGTTCCTCAGGGACCCCATCCTCTAGCCTCGACATGCCGCAAAGTCTATTTGAATGGATGCCAGAGGCAAGCCTGTTCGCATGGGGCAGGAGAGTCTCACCGTGAATCTCACAGCTATTTTGGCCAAGTCCCTGTTAGGGGTGTTGTGTGTTTGTATGGCACTCATCACCATGCCATTTTTGGCAGAGGCCACCGCTGATCGAGAGAAGTTGTTGACGAAACCGGGAGTCTACGGCACTTTCGCCATGTTCAGCGTGAATGACACATGGATGAAGTAAAATCAGGCGACGCGCATCAGTCAATTAACCTTGTTCAAAGGGGTGGCCGAGCAACATCGGGAGAAAATTGCTATCGATCTCTATGTGTTGTGCGGACTATCCCATTAGACCGATCTCATGTTCCACGTGCATGCCACCGAGCTCTACGACACCCAGCAATTTCTTGTAGATTTTGGAAGTCGCACATTCGGCAAACATCTTAGATTGGTTGGGCTTATGCATGGGTTGACTAAAAAGCCCAACTACGAGCCGGAATTTTCGGATCATTTGAAGACCGACTTGAAAGTGGCGAGTGATCCAGGGCTGAAACCGTATGCGATTGTGATTCCGATCAGAAAAAATGCGGACTGGTGAGTGCTGGACCGGGAGACGCGTACGGCCATGATGCGAGAGCATACAGAGGCCACACTGGCCTACCTCAAGACTGTCAAACGGAAGCTGCATCATTCCGGCGGGCTGGACGTCTGGACTTTATCACCTACTTTGAAACGTCCGAGTTGGAAGAGTTTCACGCCCAGGTTGTGTCATTGGAGCAGATCAAAGAGTTTCAATACACGCGTCAATTCGGCCATTCGACGCTGATGAGTGTCGTCAAGTCGGTGAATGAGATCATCGAGGCGCTTGCGTAATAACGTCTCCGGCTGGGGGGAGTGTATGGACGGGATCGGACCGATGTTGTACGAAGGAAAAGCCAAGAAAGTGTTTGCTGCGTCACGACCAGATCAAGTCGTCCAGTATTTTAAGGACGACGCGACGGCCTTCAATGCCGAAAAAAGGGGTACGATCATCGACAAAGGTGTTGTCAATAACAAGGTGTCGGAGCGGTTGTTCAGGCTGCTTGAAGAGCGTGGCGTTTCGACGCATTTCCTGGAACGGCTGAGTGATCGGGAAATGCTGACCAAAAAAGTTACCATCGTACCTGTCGAAGTTGTAGTACGGAACGTCGTGGCGGGTAGCTTGGCTAAGCGGCTGGGATTGCAAGTCGGCGAGGCCATTGAGCCGGCGATTGTCGAGTTCTACTACAAGAATGATGCACTCGGCGATCCTTTGGTCAGTGACGATCATCTTCGCCTGATGAACGTGGCGACGCCTGCCGTGCTGCGCGAGTTGCGCGATCTGGCCCAGCGCGTCAATGCGGTACTAAAGCCCTTCTTTGCCGAGCGGAAGATGCAGCTAGTCGATTTTAAGCTGGAGTTTGGGATGTATCACAACAAACTGATTCTGGCCGACGAGATTTCGCCGGACACATGCCGCGTGTGGGACATGGCCACCGGTGAATCAATGGACAAAGATCGGTTCAGAAAAGATATGGGGAAGATCGAGGAGGCGTATCAGGAGGTGCTGAGGAGAGTGTGTGGGTGATGGGGGACGGTGGAGTTACTCTCATCCCTCGTGCAACTCGCATGTGGGATGTATCGAATTGCTATTAAATGGGGAGAGGTTCGTTGCATGCGCGCAGTTGGGGGCAACCCTGCCGTCCCCGCTGGATTAAGATCTGAGAGAAGGAAAGAGAAACAATGCTGCGGGCGTATTTGAATTATGGACTGGTCGCGTCGATCGTGGTGTGGGCGGCCATTGTGGGCATGATGGCCTATCGGCTGAACGAATCACCCTGGCGGTGGGCGTTCATCGGGTTGGTGTTTTGCGGGGGCCTCACCATTGGTGTGATCTTTTGGATTAAGAGATATGTGGATCGGATGACTGAAGCGGAAAAAAAACAGGAGAGCAATTCGTGAAAGCCAAAATTCATGTGACACTGAAGCAAGGAATTCTGGACCCTCAGGGCAAAGCCATCGAACATGCGCTCGACATGTTGGGGTTTAAGCGCGCGGCGAATGTCCGCGTCGGGAAGTACATGGAACTGGACCTTAATCAAACCGATCGGGCCAAGGCAGAGGCTGAAGTCAAAGCTATGTGCGAAAAGCTCTTGGCGAATACAATCATTGAAGAATACCGATTCGAATTGGGATAGAAATATCCAATGTTAAATGTTGAATGATAATTTGCGCGAACCGTGCCTTACAGTAAACGCTCACAATATCAACATCCAAATTACCCATGAACATTGGCGTTGTCGTATTTCCCGGCAGTAATTGTGATCATGATTGCCAGTACATCTTCCGGGATGTACTGGGGCAAGATGTGACGATGGTCTGGCATAAGGAGGCCTCGTTGACGAGACTCGACGCCGTCATCTTGCCCGGCGGATTTTCTTACGGCGATTATCTGCGAACCGGCGCGATCGCGCGCTTTTCGCCGGTGATGGGAGCTGTGAAGAAGTATGCCGCTGACGGTGGACTGGTGCTGGGTATCTGTAATGGATTTCAGATTCTGCTCGAGGCGGGGTTGCTGCCCGGCGCGATGCTGCGGAACCAGTCGCTGCATTTTATCTGCAACGATGTGCATGTGCGGGTGGAAAATGCAGCCACGCCGTTTACCAGCGCCTGCAAACCAAGCCAGGTCTTGAAGATTCCGATCGCCCATGCGGATGGGAACTATTACACTGATCCGGTGACGCTGGCGGGCCTTCAAGCCAATGCTCAAATCGTCTTGCGCTACTGTACACCGGATGGCAAGGTGACATCGGGGGGGAATCCGAACGGGTCGCTCGATAACATCGCCGGGGTTTGCAATGCCGCGGGCAACGTGCTCGGCCTGATGCCGCATCCGGAGCGCTGCGCTGAGTCCGTATTGGGCAACGACGACGGGCGGCTGATCCTGGCGTCGCTGGTTGAGGGGATGAAGAAAGCGAAACCGCAGACAGTTGGAGAGTGATCGAAAGGAGTCGTTCGATGGGCACTCCGAAAATTGCAAATATCGTGTTGTGCGGGGTAACTCTATTGGCGATTTGATTTCGTTAGCAGGTCATTGCCGGAGTTGTGGCCAGATGGGATATGGAATGAAACCTATCTGAGACAGATTGAAGATGAAATGCAATCGCGGTAAAGTGTAACGTTGGGTTGTGCGTAATACTCATAATCATATTCTTAATTTCATCAGGAGGAGGGTTGTGATGAAGCATTTGGGTGCCATGTTAGTGGTTGTCGGTGCGCTGGTATTGAGTGCCGGGGGCGATGCGTGGGCCGCGAAGGATGACGGCAGCAAGGTCACGATCACGAGCCCGACCAAAGGGGTAAAGGTTGGAAGCGATGTCGCAATTGTCTACGATCTGACAAAGGGCAGCGACGCGACGCATGTCCACTGTTTCGTGGATGGGGTATATCAGAAGGGTTGGAAAGGTATGGTCAATGGCATGTCCTCTGGGACTCATGAAATTAAGGTGATTGCGGCAGACAAGGATCATCAAATGTTAGCCGCCGAAGCTTCTGTGATAGTGGAAGTGCAGTAGCCCCGATCAACATGTACGGATTGCACAGATAGATGTAGCGAGGCGCCGAATGTGCGCCTCGCTGTGTCTGCTGAGTGCTACTTGCCGCGATAACAGAATCCGAGCCTCGGCATGTCGAAATGCGCCATGGAAATTGTTCGCACCCTGATCGCAAAGGTTTCATGCAGGCCGGTATGTCAGTGATTACTAACGATCTCATCGCTCAGCACAATCTGACGGGCGATGAATACAAGCACATCATCGAGATTCTCGGGCGTGAGCCGAATCTGACTGAACTTGGCATGTTTTCCGTCATGTGGTCGGAACACTGTTCGTACAAGAGTTCGCGCGTCCATCTGAAAAAGCTGCCGACCACGGGGCCGCGTGTCGTGCAGGGGCCCGGGGAAAACGCCGGCGCGGTGGATATCGGTGACGGGCTCTGTGTGGTCTTCAAAATGGAGTCGCATAATCATCCATCGTTTATCGAGCCGTATCAAGGTGCGGCGACCGGCGTGGGCGGCATTTTGCGTGACGTGTTTACGATGGGTGCGCGGCCCATTGCGCTGCTGGATTCGCTGCGTTTCGGCGGGCTCGATACGGCGAAAAATCGTCATCTGATGAAGGGCGTCGTTTCTGGTATTGCCGGCTACGGCAATTGTATGGGTGTGCCAACAGTGGGAGGTGAGATCGTCTTCAACGATATCTACTCATTGAATCCCTTGGTGAATGTATTTTGCTTGGGTATCGCGCATAAGGACAAGATTTTTCGCGGGACTGCAGCAGGGGTCGGTAATCCCGTGATCTATTTCGGTTCAAAAACGGGCCGCGACGGGATTCATGGGGCGACGATGGCGTCCGATTCATTCGATGACAAGTCCGAGCAGAAACGGCCCACCGTGCAGGTCGGCGATCCATTTCAAGAAAAGTTGCTGCTTGAAGCCTGCCTAGAACTTATGGCCGGGGATCTGCTGGTTGGGATCCAAGACATGGGTGCGGCCGGGCTCACGAGTTCTTCCTGCGAAATGGCGTCGCGCGCGGGAAATGGTATCGAGCTGGATCTGACCCATGTCCCGCGCCGCGAGCCGAGTATGACGCCGTATGAATTGATGCTGTCGGAGTCGCAAGAGCGGATGCTCATGGTGGCGAAGGCCGGCAAAGAAGACGAGTGTCTGGCCATCTGCCGGAAGTGGGATCTGGATGTGGCCGTGGTTGGACGGGTCACCGGAGACGGGATCTTGCGTGTGAAAGATCACGGGACAGTCGTGGCGGAAATCCCGGCAAAGGCGCTCGCCGACGATGGCCCGCGCTATGAGCGATCGTATACGTTGCCGCCGTATCAGGACATACTGACGAATTTGAATTGCGACCTCATTCCCGACGTGAAAGATGCCAACGCTGTCCTGTTGTCTCTTTTGGAGTCGTCGACCATTGCGAGCAAGCGGTGGGTCTATCATCAGTATGATCATATGGTCCGAACAAATACGATGGTTCGGCCCGGTTCGGATGCAGCGGTGGTGCGGATCAAGGGGACAAACAAGGCCGTGGCGATGACGGTCGATTGCAATAGCCGGTATTGCATGCTGCATCCATACGAAGGCGCGCGTCTGGCCGTGGCCGAGGCGGCTCGCAATCTGGTCTGCTCCGGTGCCGAACCGATCGGCCTGACGGATTGCTTGAATTTTGGCAATCCAGAACGATCCGACATCATGTGGCAATTCGTCCTGACGATCGAAGGCATGAAGGATGCGTGCGAACATCTCCGGGTGCCTATCGTGAGTGGAAACGTCAGTTTCTACAATGAGACCAATGGACTGTCGATCTATCCGACGCCGATGTTGGGCATGGTGGGACTGATTGAACAAGCTGATCGGACAACAACGCAGTGGTTCAAGGCGGAGGGCGACGACATCATTTTGTTAGGAACGGCCCGAGAGGACTTAGGTGGGTCAGAGTATCTGAAAGTTGTCCAGGCGCGAGAACAAGGCTCGCCGCCGTTCTTGAACATGAATGCGGAAAAGGCGTTGCATGACTGTGTCCTGGCGATGATTCGCGCTGGGATGGTCCAATCGGCACACGATTGTTCAGACGGCGGGCTGGCGGTTGCATTGGCTGAAAGCGCGATGTCGGGGCCAGACCGGCTATTAGGTGCTGTGGTAACACTGGCGCTGGGCCGGCTCCGAAAAGACGCGGTACTGTTCGGCGAAAGCCAATCTCGGGTGGTGCTTTCGGCTAAACTGGTCCACCGGCAGGCGATTCTTGATAGTGCGAGGCGCGTCGGTGTGCCTGTCGCGGTGATTGGATCTGTTACGGGCAATCGGCTGGTTATCTCGCTGGAAGGTGAGCAGTCGGCAGTGAAAGTGATCGATGTGCCGGTGGCGATGCTCTACGACCGATGGGCGTTCTCGATCGAACGCACACTGCATCAGGCATAATGTGAGACGATCATCGATGGATCAGTTTCGAATCAAGAGGGAGCTTCCGGTCGTGTCACCGATTGCTTTCCACCGTTCCCTTGAGGGGCCGGACAAGTTTCATGAAGAGTGTGCGGTCGTCGGGGTTTTCGGCCATGAAGAGGCTGCTAATCTCGCCTATCTAGGGCTCTACGCGTTGCAACATCGTGGCCAGGAAGCCTCCGGTATCGTATCGGGAGATGGAAATCAGTTCTTCGTGCAAAAGGGCATGGGCCTTGTCGCCGACATTTATCATGAGGCGTCGCTGAAAAAACTCCCCGGGCACATGGCCATCGGCCATAACCGGTATTCCACGGCTGGCGGCAACGATCTGAAAAATGTGCAACCGCTGACCGTGAATTTCGCGCTCGGCAATCTGGCCCTAGCGCACAACGGCAATCTCATTAATGCTCAGGTACTCCGTAATGAGCTCGAGGCGTACGGCGCCATCTTCCAATCCACTTCAGACAGCGAAGTCATCATCCATCTGATCGCACATTCGAAAGCCGGATCGTTTCTCGCACGAGTGATGGATGCTCTCACTCAAGTGCGCGGTGCGTTTTCCATCGTGCTCTTGACCGACAACGGCCTCATTGCCGCGCGTGACCCCTACGGGTTGCGGCCGCTCTGTCTTGGACGGGTGCGTAATAGCTGGATTGTCGCGTCGGAGACCTGTGCCTTCGATTTGCTAGATGCAGAATACGTTCGCGAAATCGAACCGGGTGAGCTGGTTGTGATCAGCGAACAGGGGTTGGACAGTCACCGGCCGTTTCCCCAAATGAACCAAGCAATGTGCGTCTTCGAATATGTCTATTTTGCCAGGCCAGATAGCCGGATCTTCGGCGCGAATGCCGTGTATGCGACACGCAAAGCGCTCGGACGGCAATTGGCCCAAGAGTCTTTGGTGCCAGCAGATATCGTCATTCCGGTCCCGGATTCTGGCGTGCCTGCGGCGTTGGGCTATGCGGAAGGCGGCGGGATCCGGTTCGAGACGGGGCTGATCCGGAATCACTATGTCGGGCGGACATTCATTGAACCGGAACAGTCAATTCGCCATTTCGGGGTCAAGGTGAAGCTGAACGCCGTTTCTGAAATCTTGTCCGGAAAGCGCGTTGTCGTGGTGGACGACTCCCTGGTCCGCGGCACTACCAGCCGGAAGATCGTTAAGATGATTCGCCAGGCTGGGGCTAAGGAAGTCCACATGCGGATCAGTTCTCCACCGATTGTCTCCCCCTGTTTTTATGGCATCGATACACCGACTAAGAAAGAACTCATCGCCTCTAACCATTCGACCGAAGAAATCCGCAAGTACATCACAGCGGATAGTTTGGCCTACCTCAGCCTCGAAGGGATGCTTAAAGTGGTTCCAAGGTCCCCCGAGCAATACTGCAACGCATGCTTTACGGAGCACTATCCCATTCCATTTACTCGTGCTGAAGAACTGCAATTGGGCTTGTTCGGACCGGCCAGTTGATCCAGGGATATTGGGAACATGAAACCAAGATCAAAATCCAGGGTGCCAGTAATTTATCGCGTCTCGTTTTCCGGTGATAAGGGACGGGAAAAGGCGTGTTGACGGATTTTGCCATTGGCAGTGGTCAGATCGAGACTGATGTCTGATACGACGTTGGTACGCATCTCCGCCTGCAAGCCAAACTCTCTGGGGCCCGTGAACAGATTGTTGTCGCGCTTACCATCATTCGCTGGAAGGAGAAGGATCAATTCGGCGTGGAGTTCATTGGATTCAAAGCCCGCTCCAAGCGGTACCGTAAAGATATGCTCAACCAGCGTGACGGCTGACTCTCAGCCAGATTCGCTCCGTCTCCCGCGGTTGCCCGCGCAAAAATCCCCGTGCTAGGATGCAGTATCTGTCGATACGTAATGCTCAAGGAAATGGTATCAAGCGATGGCTGCTTGTCGCTGGGCGGTGCGTGTCGTTCAGAGGGGGCGCCAGTGTTATAGACTGGGATGGGAATAGGAGAGAGCTAGGATGGATGACCTTGAGAAAGGGAAAAAGAAATTCGCAGAAGTCGTGAAGGGAGTGGACAGGACGGTCCAGGTCGTGATTCCGGTCATGCCGTCGAACAGCCTGTTCCTGATTTCGCTGACCAAAGGGCAAAACCGAAAGTTCATCACGGTGTCGGAAGATGACATCATCGATTTGCCTCACGAGGCCGGAATTCTTGCCAGGATTATCAAGGTGGTGAAGGATGCGGTAGCTGTCCTCTAATGAAGGTCGCATTCGCAGCTATCAGCCCTCAGCTATCGGTTCTCCCATGAAACAACTACTTCCTGGCATCTGGCAGTGGTCATGGTTTTCAGAGGAAAAGCAGCTGGACTTCAACGGACTGTTTCTCACGATTGGTGGGCACACAATTCTGATAGACCCTCCTCCGATGACAGCCGAGGCGAAGTTCCTCATTCGGCGAAACGGGCCGGTTGATTACATCATTGTAACGAATCGGGACCATGCTCGGGAGTCGACGGCTTACCAGGTAGAGTTTGCGTGCCAGCTATACGTTCCGAAGCCGGACGCGCCACAGATAAATCTGAAACCAACACGCACCTACACCGACGGGGAACTACTACCGGGCGGCATCTGGGTGGTTCAGTTGAACGATCAAAAATCACCAGGCGAGTCGGCATTGTTCATTCAGCAAAGTCAAGGGCAAGGGAAGGGTATACTGATTGTCGGAGATGCGTTGATCGGCAAACCGACTGGAAGCGTCAGCCTGCTTCCCGCTGACAAGTACGTCGATACGGCGAAGGCTAAGGAGGGCCTCCGCCGGCTTCTGAAGTACGAGTTTGACAGTCTTCTCGTCGGGGATGGCATGTCAATTCTCACCGGTGGCAAGCCGACGGTTGCGCGGTTACTGGATGGAGTGACATGACGTTGCGTAACGGATCGTCTGAAGAATTGAATCGCCAAGGCAACGATTTCTTTTCTCGCGGACACTATACCGACGCCTATGCCTGTTATGCCAAAGCATTGGAGTGTGATCGACTGACCAAAGACCGTCGAGCGTTGGCAGCGACGCTCGGCAATCTCGGCAATATCTGCGCGGTGAGTGGACGGCGTGACGTGGCACAGGCCCATTATCAAGAGGTCTTGGAATTACAGAAGATTCTCGGAGATGAGCGGGGCATCGGCACGACGCTGGCAAATTTAGGCAATCTGCGGGCCGACGCCGGTGAATGGGATTGGGCACGCGCCTATTATCTTGAAGCGCTTGACCTTATCAGGAAAACACGTGATGAGGCGGCTGAGGCCGTGTTGTTGTCGGACCTTGGCCTGGTGGCGCGCGAGACCAGCCAGTTTGACGAGGCGATCCGATTTTATGAGCGGTCATTGGGACTGATGCAACGTCTGAGCAATCAGGGCGGCCTGTCGGACGTTTGGCGTATGATCGGTCGCACGTTCCTGATGCAACAACGATACGATGATGCGATTGCCTGCTGCCAGACCAGCCTGTCAATTGCCGAACGGTCCGGTGACGAGCTCCGCGCGGGCGGGGTACGGTATGTGCTAGCCCAATGTTTCGAAGAGACCAATCGGATACCAGAGGCTGTGGATCTCCTCGACCTCGTGGTTGAGATGGATCGCAAATACCGATTGCCCAAGCTTGATGAAAATATCCGACGCGTGGCGGTCTTGCGCGAACGTCTCGCAGCCCATCATTGTGGGCAACCGATGCTAAAGGTCTCTGTATGACTGAATTGGTGCCACCAGACTGGCAACAACTTCGATCCTCGTTGATGCAGGCCTTCCCCCAATTCTATGAATTGGAGTTCGGTGGTCCATTGATCATGGATCTGGGGTCGGATGGCTGGCTTTTGGAGGTCAAACCGGATGGTGCGGTAATCTGTCAGTATGGGCTGGCAATGGATGAAGTGATGGCCTTGATGTCAGATGGGACACCGGAAGATCTGGGAACCGACGAAGTCGCCAAGCAGGCGAAGTATTTTCTCCAACCGGTGGCATCGAAGTTTCGCCTCCTACTCGCGCAATCTGGATTCACAGAGGAGACTGAGATCAATGACGAGTTTGTCGCGGTGAAGTTTACGCGAGCCGTCGATCTCCAGAATTCCGCCAAAGTAGAGGATCTTATTCGGTGGTCTTGCCGACAGATTGGCGGCACGGGATGAGTCGGCCGATCACGACGTTCAATGAGTTCCGTGATGCAGTTTCGGCTTATCGCTTGCCGGTGGTATTGCTAGCTACGCTTGAACTGGACCTGTGTACTGTGGTCGGAAACAGGACCTGGACAATTTCCAGTCTGGCCAAGGAACTTAGGGTCAGCGAACGGGGATTGGCCATTCTTTGCCGAAATCTGGCTATGGCCGGACTTCTGATCAAGAAAGGGGCGAACTACAAAAACAGTCAGCTGGGGGCGACGGCGCTTAATGCCAATCATGCGGCCTACCGCGGCGGCTATGTAGACTTGCTCAAGAGTCATTGGGGAGATTGGTGCCGGTTGCGGGAATCTATACGAACCGGGTTGCCGATTGATCATGACGTGCCGGACAGCCTGGATTGGCGGCGGCAGTTCACCTGGGCCATGCACCACCGGACGCTCGAGATCGCACCTGCGATCACCGCACAGGTGAAACTGGGTGGAGCGGGGACCTTATTGGATCTTGGGGGAGGCCCTGGAACATACGCGCTGGCCTTTCTCGCCCATAATCCACAATTGCGGGCAACCGTCTGCGACCGTGATGCGGCTTTGGACGTAGCAAGGGAGGTTGCTGCCACTCATAAGTCAGGACGAAGACTATCCTATCTACCCCTTGATTTTACAAAGGAGCCAATTCCTGGTACGTACGACGTGATTTGGTATTCCAACGTGTTGCACATCTATTCACCGGAGGATAATCAGGTGATCTTCCGACGTGCCTTGGCAGCCTTGGCTCCAGGCGGACGACTGATTATCCAAGACGCGTTTCTGCATGATCGTGAAGGATTGTTTCCGGCAGATGCGAGCCTCTTTGCTGTGTCCATGCTGCTGTTTACAAAGAGGGGCGATACCTATTCAGCAGCGGAGGTGAAACGATGGCTCAGTGACGCTGGGTTTAGTCAGGTGAAGTCGCTGCACATCAAAAAGTCGACGGAGGATTGGGAGAATGGGATTCTTGTGGCGTTGGCGTCCGAGTCGCGTCCAAAAATGAACGCCCGCCGAACAAGATCAAGAGGAAGTTCAAACAGCCACTGATCAGATTGCTCAGGAAGTACGGCCCTATTTCTGAATCGTTTGTCAGAATCTGTATATTTGTTGCTAGATCAAGAGCCAGTCCGACGGTCCCATACATCACGCAGGCCATCGTAGCCCACCAATATCCCCACCAAATCAGTACTGCCAAGCAGAGTGGAACGAGAACCAGAAAGCTGATCCACCAAGGTTGCGTTGGTGCCGTGGTCAACTCCGGTCTCGTAGTCAGAGATCCGAACCCAACGGCCATGATTCCGACCAACAGGGTGAGTAGTGCCGTATACTTCATAGAGAGACTATAGATCGGAGGAATCATTCCCGCAAGGACATCGAGTTCCCCTGTGCAGCCCTTTCTTGGGGGGGGGCAGAAATCGTTGGAATGGATGACTTGAGCAGCAGATGAGTAGGCCTAACACCGATCCCATCGGGACGAGGGTATGTGTAATATTACGTCGATACATGGAATTATTCTCCAAAAAGCATAGCATCCGAGACTAGGCGGACCAAGCGATCCACCAAAACAGGCGGACCATCATTGAGGGGGGGGGGACACTGTGTTACGATCCAGTGTGATATGGAAACTCCCTTAGAGTCGGACGCCGTAATCCCGTTTCACCTGTGGTTGGATCGTCTCGCGCGTCCGATCGAGTTTGCGATGCGGGACGAATGCGCACATCTGGGCACGGTCAAGAATCTCGGCGTCTTCGTCTCTAGGCAAGTTCTCATTGCATTGGCGAATCAGGTCTATCCCAAAACCATTGAAGCTCACCTCGTTTCATTGCGGAATATGTTTATTGATTTTCAGCAGACGCTATCGTTGTCTGAACAGCGGCGCCGGTTGCAGGCTGCTGCGCTTATCGTCACGTCGCTCCGCAGCGCTGCCCCTGAGTTGGCGGCGTCAGCGGTTGAGGAACGTGAACCGGCCGCCCACGGACCTCGTTCGAAAGAGCCAGAGCGGAACGGTCTCTGGAATATGCCCATCCGTTTTGCAAAGGGGGTCGGGCCTGCGCGCACCACGTTGTTGAGACGATTGAACGTAGAGACGGTCGAGGACGTGCTATGGACCGTGCCGTGGCGATATGAAGACCGTTCGGTGATGACCCCCATCGGCAATCTTGTCCCCGGTATGTCCGCCTCCATTTGCGGGATCGTCAGAAAATGTGAAGCCAAACGTGCAAAGAATCGGCGTCTCCGCGTGCTCGACGTCGGTGTAGAAGATCAGACCGGCCGGATGCAGGTCATCTTCTTTAACCAACCCTATTTGGAAGAGGTGCTCAGCATTGGAAAGAATGTGATGATGAGCGGGCGTGTGATTACCGGACGTCAGGGCTGGATGGTGCCACGAATGGACGTGATGCAGTATGAAGTGATTGGAGAAGATGCAGAATCGACGCTGCATGTGGGGCGGATCGTCCCGATCTATCATGAAACAAAAGGATGGACGTCTCGCCAAATGCGGGTGCTGCAGAAAAGCTTGTTGCATGCCCATGCGAGGGAGTTGCATGACCAGCTACCGGTAGCGATTCGGGCTCGTCAGCGGCTGATTCCGATTCGTGAAGCGCTGCAGGAGGTGCACTTCCCTAAGACCGGAACCGATGGCCGGCTGTTGGAGCAAGGCAAGACTCCGGCGCATCGGCGGTTGGCGTTCGAAGAGCTGTTTTTGCTCCAGATGGCGCTGGCGACTAGGCAACGGTCTGTTCAGAGCGAGTCCAAAAAACTGCAGTATAATCCACGGACCTCTCTTTTAGAAAAATTGGGGCGGTTGCTGTCGTTCCGTCTCACAGCCTCGCAGGATCAGGTAATTCGGGAAATCCTCCGCGACATGCTGTCGCCCAAGCCTATGAATCGGCTTGTCCAAGGCGATGTGGGATCCGGGAAAACCGTCGTCGCTCTCCATGCCATTGTTATGACCTGCGGGTCTGGCTATCAGGCGGCGTTGATGGCGCCGACGGAAATTCTCGCAGAGCAGCACTATCGAAACCTATCCGGCATATTTGAGCGCTTGGGGCTGAAGGCAGCGTTGGTGCGGAGCGGAGAAAAGGCGTCAGCCAAGAAAACGCAGATATCCCAGTTGGCGACCGGTGAGATTCAGGTGGCCATCGGGACACATACATTGATTCAAAAAGGCGTGGCGTTCAAAAACTTGGGATTGGCTGTGGTCGATGAGCAGCACAAGTTCGGCGTGTTGCAGCGGAAGACCCTGATCGACAAGGGATACCAGCCGGATATGCTGGTGTTGACCGCCACGCCGATTCCACGAACTTTGGCAATGACAGTGTACGGCGATCTGGACATGTCGGTTATCGACGAATTGCCACCTGGGCGAAAACCGGTGCGAACGTTTCTTTTTGCCGAGGCGCAACGGCGGCGAGCCTATCAGATCCTTCGCGATGAATTGCGCAGTGGGCGGCAGACCTATGTGATCTATCCGTTGATCGAGGAATCGGAAAAGTCAGATCTTCAGGCGGCGATTCAGGGGGCAGAACAACTGCAGCAGGGAGAGCTGGCAGAGTTTCATGTTGGCGTGTTGCATGGGCGTATGAAGGCCGCAGAGAAGGAGTCGATGATGATCGATTTCAAGGCTGGAGTTGTCCAGGTCCTCGTCGCGACCACGGTAGTGGAGGTCGGCATCGATGTGCCCAATGCGACCGTCATGCTGATCGAGCATGCTGAGCGATTCGGATTGGCTCAGTTGCATCAGTTGCGAGGCCGAGTGGGACGCGGTAGTCATCAGTCCTATTGTCTCCTTATGGCAGCCGGCGTGGGGCGTGGAGGAGT
>VGXB01000022.1 GCA_016873515.1 Nitrospira sp. | reverse complement strand
AGCGTGCGAGCTGAAGGCTAACCGTGACAGTGGTACAAAAACCCCCGGCCGCTCACTTCATGATGCTATTTCTGATGCCCGTAGTGTATCGTAGATTTGTTCGGCCTCGTGGGGAAACTGAGATAGCGATGCGGCGGCTCAAGAGAATCGTGATCGGGCTCGTTGTCTTGGGCGGGCTCACGTACCTGTACTACACGGAAGTGAAGCCGGTAGTCATTTTCGGACTCCGGTCAGACTATGCTCACGCCATTCCCTATCAACAAGTTCCCGAGAGACTGACAAGCTTGAAGGCTGAATCCTGCGGGGTCTGTCATACCGACATCTACAACGAATGGAAAACCAGCATCCATTCACAAGCCTACAGCGATCCTTTCTTCCAGGCTTATTGGACGAAGGACAAACACATCTGGGTCTGTCTCAACTGCCACACACCGCTGGAGAACCAGCAGCCCACGTTGATTACAGACATCCCACGCGATCGAGTTGAACGGGCCGTCCAGGAACCGAATCCGCACTATGACCAGGACTATCAACAGGAAGGGGTCACTTGCGCGGCCTGCCACGTGCGCGATGGGGTGATTCTGGGTCCATTCGACGATGCCAAGGCTCCGCATCCGACGAAATACGATCCGACGTTTCGCACTCCGCAACTGTGCGAACGCTGTCACAGCGTCGTGGGCGGACCGGCCCAGTTTTATAATGGCGGGCCTTGCGGCACCTATCCTGAATTCGAAGACGGCTACTGGAGGAAAGAACGCGGGTATATCTGTCAAAGCTGCCACATGCCTGAAGTTGAGCGGCCAGTCGCCATCGGCGGTCCTGTACGGAAAAGCCGTCAACACCTCTGGCGGGGCGGGCACGATCCAGAGATGGTCAGGCGGGCGATCGACGTGAAGGTGGTCACTGACCCGGCCGAACCCAAACCCGGCGACACGGTCCACGTCACACTCATCCTGGTTAATGCCGGCGCAGGGCACAAACTCCCGACGGGAGATCCGGACCGGCACTTCACGGTCGAGTTTTCAGTAGAGGATCAAACCGGATGGGTATTGGCACAGCAGTCGGACGCAATGGGGCGATGGATTCTGTGGCAACCGGCCATCGTTGAGCTCTACGACAATCGGCTCATGCCGTTGGCCAGCCGAGAATATACATTTAACTATCAGGTGCCAAAGGAAAGCGTAGGGCTCAAGTTAAGTGCGAAAGTTCGCTACCACATCCAGACGGATGAGCAACATCAAATGCTGATTGACAAATACGGACTCACGGCAAAGGACCCCTACAACTTTACCATCTATGAACGAGCCGTGCCCTTGACCGGCAAGCTGGCGGCATCCCTCGATGACGCCCCACACGATTCACGTCTAGCCTGCGCAGCACCAAAGCAGAGTTGAACCAAGCCACGCCTGCGAAACCAGAATGAATCGATCCCGAAACTGCGTTTTCAGCGATGTGCTGATTGATCGCGCTGGCAGCTTTCTTCCACCAGCAGTCGCTGGCCTTCCGGTGCGTCCCTGGGAATGCGCGCCATGCAGACGTCAAGCGAATCCCCTTACGTCCCAGCTGATGCGCGGTTGCCGCTCTTTCTGATGGCGGCCTCGGCCACGGCTAAGCGAAGTCCTTCATTGTCATGACCGCTCTGTTCAGCCACCCACTTCGCCCCATCACTGTCACTCCCTTGGATCCGCACCAGATACCCTTCCAAAGAATCTGAGAACACCTTGGAGGTCGTCTCCTGAGTCGCTTCCGCAGTGGCTAACTCCGAAGAGCCTTCTGACGCCGACTGTATCGCGGCCTCTTGCAACGCGCAGCCAACCGTTCCCAACAGGCACGCCAAACCAAAAAGCCCAGTTCCAATCAACATCCTGTTCATATGCACCATACCTCTTAACAACGCGATGGGTAAGCACAACTCGATTGATCTGCACGTATCCCCTCTCAGGCACAAGCGGCATCGTTGAGCCCAACAAGATCGACATCGCAGGCCAGACTTCGCGTACATTCGCGTTGTACAAGTACAAGAACCTCCGAATCAGCGGATACAGGTATGTGGATCAGGGTTTCGTGGACCTCGTCGCAACATCGTTTCAGCACCACTGCAAGATTCTAATGGCTGCTGTTATGGCACCCTACCGATACTGTGAACTCTCAGACCACGTAGAAGCGGGATCAACCGCGCATCCTCCACGTCGCCGCCTAAGACCTATTCGAACGGGCACTTCGCATCATTCAGTTCCGAATCTTTCGGAATGCCGTACTATTCCTTCTGCATCGATTCATCGTAGAGTCCGATAGAGCCGTGAACGGCAGGACACCTAGGTAAGTCCCACCCATGCATCCGATACGACACTCCTTCCCAATTAATATGAAATCGTCGCACCTAGTTCATCGGATACGGACGATCAGTGCTTTCGATTGTAAAGAGACTGGATAGATGGCGGCGATGGGCGACGGAGAGACGGAACGCACCGACCGGTGTGGTGTCTTGGCCACCCCCGGATGCGAGCGGCAAGGGCGACGGGATCTTCGTCAATACGGCGGAAGTCTGGCTGGTTCCGTCAGGCGTCCGCATCTTACCTACATTGATTCAACCTGGTAACGCAATTCTAGTCAGTGACGATCTCGGATCCCATGGCGTGGTTGTCCTCAGTGTACGGGAAGGGTTGACTTTTGCCGGAAATGTCGAGAGCGATTCGGCGCCATTACATGCGGGACCTGACACGTAGCAGGCTGGATCAGATAGGGATTGGCCGGAGTGTGTGACCGGTGGTCTGTGCGGAGGGCACCATCATGGCTCCTTATTGGAGTCCCATTTCCCTCTTCACGAACCAGGGCGATCCTGCGCTTCGCTGTGACGACCAAGGTGCGTGAGTTGCGGCGGAAGCGTCCGCGAAGGATCTTGCGTCTGGAGGAAGGCAAGGCGTTCTGGGCAGGGTTTGTCACAGCCGGCATCGCATTCCAGACCGAGACGATCAAGACCACCACAACTGCCACTGATTGGACGGCGACCGAGCAGGACACCCACCGCCATTGCCAGGATGGCAATCACCATGACAAGAAAGGTCACCAGGAAAATGGTCATGACAGCACCTGTTGACGATATCGCTGGAAGGCACAGCAGACACGTTCCTCAAATTGTCCATCACGGTCAATGACGAAAAGGACGGGAAGATTGATCCGTTCGGCGATGGTCATGCCACGCTCGGGCCCCAACACCTGAAACGCGGTGGCCCACGCATCGGCTCGCATACTGGTTTCCGCCAGTACCGTCACCGACACTAGATGATGATTGACCGGCCAGCCTGTGGCCGGATCGATGGTATGGGAATAACGTCGCCCGGCGATTTCAAAAAAGTTCCGATAGTTCCCCGAGGTCGCGAGGGCGATGTCGCTAAGCGCCAGCATCGTCTGCACCGAACGTTCCCCCGACAAGGGCTTTTCAATTGCGATTCGCCAGGGGGTATCCTGCTCCTTGAGCCCACGTACCCGTATCTCTCCACCGATCTCAACCATAAAATGTTCAATGCCATGCGCGATCATGAGTTCAGCAACGCGGTCCACTCCGTAGCCCTTGGCGATCCCGGACAGATCCAGAAACACATCAGGGCGATGCTTACGTATCGCTGGCTGTGTCTCACTGAGTGTAATTTTATCAAGTCCGATGCGCGTGCGTGCAGCGGCAATGTCCGTTTCAAGCGGGATGCGGTCCGGATGAGCCTCGGGGCCGAAGCCCCAGAGATTGACTAGGGGGCCAACCGTGATGTCGAAGGCTCCTTCGCTCTGGACGCCGATCTCGAGTGCGGCTTTGAGCACGTCACGGAGCGGAGCCGATGCGGACACCCAGTCCGTAGTGCGCAGACGATTGAAGCGCGACAGTTCTGATTCCTGGTCATAGGTGGACATGGTGTGATTGATCTCAGTCAGCAATGTGTCCACTTCGAGCTGCATGGCCGTGAGCGAAGGAGCCCCTTGGGTAGGGCGGTATTTCACGTGATACGTGGTCCCCATCGTCCGACCACTCATGTGCAGCTCTGCGACAGGAGGCTCAGAACGCAGCAGGCTGAAACCAGCACCGGCAGCCAGCAACGCGATCAAGGCGATCAGCGCACGGAGGCGCGGCATGGAGGGAGGCATGGTTGGTCATCCTCCGAAATCGTCGAGCATGATGTTTTCCCGCTCGACCCCCAAATCCAACAGCATCGTGATCACGGCAGTGTTCATCATCGGCGGTCCGCACAGGTAATACTCACAATCCTCGGGCGCCGGATGGGTTTTCAGGTATTCATTATAGAGCACGTTATGGATAAAGCCCGTATAGCCGGTCCACGCGTCTTCTGGGAGCGCGTCGGACAGGGCGACATGCCATGTGAAATTGTCGTGCGCGGCGGCCAGCTTGTTGAAATCGTCCACATAGAACATCTCGCGCTTCGATCGAGCTCCGTACCAAAAGGTCATCTTGCGTGTGGTCTTAATGCGACCCAATTGATCGAAAATATGTGAACGCATGGGCGCCATCCCGGCCCCACCACCGATGAACACCATCTCGCTCTTGGTGTCACGTGCGAAAAACTCACCGAACGGCCCGGAGATGGTGACCTTATCGCCCGGTTTCAATCCAAACAGGTAGGACGACATTTTGCCGGGAGGCAGATTTTGCGTGCGCGGCGGTGGCGTGGCAATACGAACATTGAGCATGATGATGCCACGTTCCTCCGGATAATTGGCCATGGAGTAGGCGCGCTCGAGGGGCTGATTGACCTTGGACATGAGGTCCCAAAGTTTCAGTCGGTCCCAGTCGCTGCGAAACTTCTCTTCAACGTCAAAGTCCTTAAACGCATGCTCATAGGGAGGGCAGAAAATCTGGATGTACCCTCCGGCACGGAAATCGACATGTTCATCCTGGGGAAGCTCCAGGACGAGTTCCTTGATGAAGGTGGCCACATTGTGGTTAGAGCGGACGGTACAGTTCCATTTCTTGACTCCGAAGATCTCGTCCGGAACCTCGATCTTCATGTCCTGCTTGACTGCCACCTGGCAGGACAAACGATAGCCCTCGCGCGCCTCACGCTTGTTGATATGCGAGGTTTCGGTCGGCAGAATGGCTCCACCTCCTTCGAATACTTTTACCCGGCACACCCCACAGGTCCCGCTACCTCCGCAAGCGGAACTGATAAAAATCTTGGCGTCACCGAGCGCACCGAGCAGCTTCCCTCCGATCGGTGTCGCGATCGATTTCTTGTCGTTGATCGTAATCGTCACGTTGCCGGTGGCCACCAGTTTCGAGCGCGCACTCAGAATGAAGACAGTGAAAAGGAGGACGAACCCGGTGAAGACACCGACTCCCAGCAGGATCTCGATCATGCGCGGCCCCCCATCAGACTCAGAGTTGAATTCCAGAAAAGGCCATGAACGCCAGGGCCATCAACCCTGCGGTGATGAATGTGACGCCCAGTCCCTGCAAACCAGCGGGGATGTCGGAATACTTGAGCTTCTCACGGACCCCTGCCATCGCGACGATGGCAAGCGCCCACCCGGCACCTGAGGCCACCCCATAGGTGACGCTCTCGCTAAAATTATAGTCGCGTTCGACCATAAACAGGCAGCCGCCGAGAATGGCGCAGTTGACGGTAATCAGCGGTAGAAAGATCCCCAGCGCACTGGACAGTGACGGAACATATCGATCGAGAAACATTTCAAGAATCTGGACGACCGCGGCAATGGTGCTGATGTAGGTGATCAACCCAAGGAAATCCAGACTGATCTCAGGGAGCCCTGCCCATGCCAGCGCGCGATCCTTTATCAGAAATTGGTAGATCAGATTATTGATCGGGATGGTCAGGCTTTGGACAACGATTACCGCGATGCCGAGGCCGAGCGCCGTGCCGATTTTTTTTGAGATGGCGAGGAACGTGCACATGCCGAGAAAAAACGACAGCGCCAAATTCTCGACGAAGACGGCTTTGATGAACAGATTGACGAGGTCCATTATGAAGCCACCTCCGGTCGAGGCGCGTGATAGATCTTGTATTCAGGCTGCTCGACTTGTGCCGGCTTCCAGGAACGCACCACCCAAATGATCATGCCGATCAGGAAGAACGCACTTGGAGGCAGAAGCAACAAGCCGTTCGGCACATACCACCCGCCATCCCGATCAAGCGGGAGGATTGGATACCCGAATAAGGAACCGGATCCGAACAGCTCGCGAAAGACTCCAATGGCCATGAGGAGAGCGCTATAGCCGAGGCCGTTGCCGAGCCCATCGAGGAAGCTGGGGAATGGGGGATGTTTCATCGCATAGGCTTCAGCCCGTCCCATGACGATACAATTGGTGATAATCAACCCGACGAAAACCGACAGGTCCTTGCTGATGGAGAAAGCGTAGGCTTTGATGAATTGATCAGTGACGATGACCAGCGACGAAATAATGGTCATCTGCACGATGATGCGGATACTGCTCGGAGTATGGTTTCGAACCAAACTGATGGCGGCATTGGAGCAGGCGGTGACGACCGTCAGCGCGATGCACATCGTGATTGTGGTGGAGAGTTTTGACGTCACGGCCAACGCCGAGCAAATTCCTAGGACTTGCAAGATGACCGGATTATTGTCAACGATCGGGTCGAACAGGATCTTCTTGGGTTGGTACGACATGAGCGTTAGCTCCTTTCGTGACGCAAACGGGATAGGTAGGGCCCATACCCTTTGTCGCTTAGCCAGAACTTCAGCAAATTCTCCACACCTCGCGAGGTGATGGTGGCACCGGCCAGTGCGTCAACCTGATGTTGAGCCTCCGGGCTGGAACTGTCAATCGCCATCTTCGTTATTTCAACCTGTACCTTCCATTTTTCGTCGAAGAGGACTTTGCCCGTCCATTGGGCACGCCACTTGGGATTGTCGACCTCTCCTCCCAACCCCGGGGTCTCGGCATGCTGATAAAAGCGGAGCCCCTGAACCGTTCGCAGATCCTCCTCCAGCGCAAGAAACCCATACATCGTGGACCAGAGCCCGTAGCCGTACACCGGAAGAATCAATTTCTTGAATTCGCCGTTGGCGCTGACAATCCGATAAACCGGCAAATACCGCGGCTCGCGCCTGATTTGCGCGACATCCTCTCGACGGGTGAGTTCGGTGGAGATCTCGGGGTCCTTCCCGGCTTTGACGATATTAAAGGTGTCGGGATCGACTCCCGTCACCTCGTTACCGGTGGCCAATTCGATCATGCGCGCGTCAATCCGTTTGAGCGCTTGTTCTTCCGTGAGTCCCTCCTTGAGGAGGCCGGAGACCGCAATCACATTCCCGATAAGGTCGGCCTTCTTATTCGTGTCCTGAATCGGTCGAAGGAGCACCGCCGCGGCGGCGACCATCACCGAGCAGACCAGACAGAGGACTAGCGTCACCAGCAGCGTCCTGCTTGCACTCTCAACGGGCGCAGCGGATACGGCGGAATCGGATTCAGGCGCGGACATGGCGGCGGAGCCTCCGTCGGATGTTCAACTGGATGATCGCAAAATCGATCAGGGGCGCGAACACATTGGCGAACAAGATCACGAGCATCACGCCTTCCGGAAACGCGGGGTTGGCCACGCGGATCAAGACGGTCATGGCTCCGATCAGAAGGCCAAAGACCCAGCGACCGGCGCTCGTCATGGCAGCGGACACCGGGTCGGTGGCCATGAAAACCGTGGCGAAGGCAAACCCACCCACCACCAGGTGCCAGTACCAGGGCATTGCCACCATTGGATTAGTCTCGCTGCCGATCACATTGAACAGGAGCGAGGCTCCGACCATCCCCAGAAAGCATCCAACGATAATACGCCAGGACGCAACCCTCGTATAGATCAAGAACGCCGCGCCAAGCAGACAGGCGAGGGTGGAGGTTTCCCCCATGGAGCCCGGTATCAGGCCGATGAAGGCATTCCACCAGGTCATACCTCCGCGGATGATTTCCTCGACGCCGCCGACTTTCCCCAAGCTGAGCGCGGTCGCACCGGAATAGCCATCGACCGCCACCCACACCCGATCACCGGAAATTTCGGCGGGATAGGCGAAAAACAGAAACGCCCGCCCGGTCAGGGCCGGATTGAGAAAATTCTTGCCAGTCCCGCCGAAGATCTCTTTGCCGAGGACGACGCCGAAGGTAATCCCGATGGCGACCATCCAGAGCGGCATATTCGGTGGCAGCGTCAGCGTGAAGAGCATGGAGGTGACGAGAAAACCTTCATTGATCTCTTTCTGGCGCACCGTAGAAAAGATGGTTTCCCAGATGCCGCCGACGATGAGGGTCGTCAGATAAATCGGCAGAAAATACAAGAAGCCATGGACCGTATTAGCCAAAATACTGCCAGCATCAAACCCGATGTGGAGCGCCGTCAAGAGATCGTATCGCCAGCCCGTCTTAGCCACCCCCATCTTGGCGAGCGCCAGATTGGCCTGATAGCCGGTGTTGAACCAGCTCCACAGGATGCAGGGAATCAGCGCCACCACCACGTACACCATCAATCGTTTCAGATCGATGCCATCCCGTACATGGGGCGCGTGGTGCGTGGTTTCGGAAGAGGAATAGAAAAATCCGTCGACCATCTCGAACACGGGATAGTACTTTTCGTACTGGCCGCCCTTGGCAAACAGGGGTCTAAGACGATCGAAATAGCGTTTCATACTTGCCATCAGCCTTCTCTCTCAATTTGGCTCAACACGTTCCGTAGGACCGGACCATAATCGTTCTTGCCGATGCACACGAAGGAGCAGAGCGCGAGGTCTTCCTCGTCCAATTCCATGCAACCCAGTTGTTGTGCCATGTCGGTGTCGCCCACCATCAAGTATCGCAGCAATTGTGTCGGGAGGATGTCCAGGGGCATGATGTCCTCGAAATTGCCGAAGGGCACCATGGCACGCAGACCTCCGTTTAATCCGGTGGTCAGCTCAAACTCTTCCCGGCGGTAACGGAAGAGACTCGAAAGCATGACGTTGCTCTGGGAGAAGGTTCTTCGCCCCGGTGCGAACCAGCCCATAAACGTGCGTTCGACCCCTTCCCGAATCGCACAGACCTGCAAGTGATGGCGCCCCAGATATGACGACCAGCCGAATGCGTGACGTCCCGACAAGATCGAGCCGGAGATAATGCGGCTCTCATCGTCCTGAACCTCACCCTCGATCAACTCTTCGATATTCGCGCCGAGCCTGGTCTGCAACAGGCGGGGTTGTTTCACGTGAGGTCCGCCGAGCGAGATGATGCGTCGGGTGGATAACCGGCCGCTGGTAAACAACTTGCCGATCGCAATGACCTCTTGGTAGTTGAGGTGCCAGACCACTTTGTTGACGTCGACCGGTTCGAGAAAATGGATGTGCGTCCCCGGCAGACCAGCCGGATGGGGTCCGTCGAAACTTGCTTGGCGAATGTGGTCGATACCCTGTGGCAACGGCAGTTCAGCCGTGGGCGACTTGCACACCCAGAGCGGCATGGTGCCGAGACGCGAGAGCACGGTCAGGCCATGGCCGAACGACTCAGCCTCTGCGGTAATAATGGGAACAGGATCGGCGGCTAAGGGGTTTGTGTCCATCGCCGTCACGAAGATCGCAGCCGGACGAGTAGCCGGATCGGCGATCTTGCTATAGGGACGGGTCCGTAAAGCCACCCACAGACCCGAGGCCAATAGATTGTCCACCACCTGTGTGTCGGTCAAGCCGGCCAGTTGGTTGGCAGGGTATGCCGCAAACGTCTCTTCGGCTTCGGTGTCGTCAAGCCGAATGACGATCGACTGGAGCAGGCGTTGGGCGCCACGATGAATCGCGCGCACCGTGCCGCCACCCGGAGCCGTGATGCGCACGCCGGGTAACTTCTTGTGCTCGAACAGCGCTTGACCGAGCTTAACCTTGTCCCCTTCGGTAACCAGCATGGCGGGTTTGAGATCGACATGATCCACGCCGAACACCCCGACATGGCTGACCGGTTTGGCAACATCGATCCGCTGTTCCGGTTTCCCGCTAATCGGTAAATCCAGCCCTTTTTTGATTCGAATGATCATGGCTGCTGCGCTGGCAGTCATACTGTTGTCGTAGGTCGACTCACTATGTTTATGGGGAAATGCTACAAATTGATTTTTAATCAAGATTTTTGGGGGGGGGGGTCTGATTTCAGACAGTCTCAGGATCGATATCCCTTCGTAGCTGTACTATGCTACGGCTATCATGCTGATGTTAGCATCTGTGTTCGGATTCAAATCTACCTCCTCAGCAACACCGACGCCCTCCGAGGTCAGATCGATACCGACCGGGCACCAGGTGATACACCGGCCGTAGTCGGACATTCCCAGACAAACGGGCTAGGGTTCGGAAGGATCTGCCTCACTAATCCTTGAAAAGCACAAAGTACCCGATCGCGACTACGATGGCCTGGGCCAGAAAGAGCCAGCGCAAAAGTCCCCACGGTGTGTTCGATTGGGTATCCTTCATGCGTCGGCCCAGTCCCGGCTGGGATAGGATATAGCTAGCCACCTGCTCTCTCGCGTCCTCTCGACTCAGATTCTGCGCAGCCTGGAGCAGAGCGATCGCTTCGCTCCGTTCGCCGCGTGACAGGGCATCCAGCACGTGCGGGGGAAGATCCGGGACTTGGAGAAAATTCGCCATATGGATGCCAAGTATACTAGAAATACTTGTGTCTTGTCTTTGTACCGAATAACGAGATCCGGGCGCAACTCCATACTAATATTGATGAGACGAACACAGAGCCGGCATTGCGCTACATTATGCGCGTTAAAACATCGGGTGATGGGGTGCTGACGAAAACGAAGCGGAATTCGGAGCCTCGCCAGCATGCCCCAAAAATCGCCACCGGCTATCTTCCCTGACCAAATAATTCACTTCACGAAACCAGCTGTCGCGGGTGATTCGCTTGTCCGTTCCTTCCTCGGTTCCGTACAATCCGCCGGTGCAGGTGACCTTGGCACGAAGCTGGGCCCCCTCCTGCGTAACGGTACTGTCGGAAAATAGATGGAGTGCCTCCACACTGTTGTAGTGGGCAAACATCTCGTCCCACACCCGGCGGACGTTGAGTTCCTTCAGCCCATGAAAATTGTACGTAGGGGCATAAAACACCATGAGCGCGTCCAGATCCTCTTTTTCTGCAACGCCGCTTTCGCCAGCTGGAATGATGTCAGCGCCCCCTGCATAGCTGGATGGCCGATCACCTGTTTTTGTCCCTTGACCTCTTTCCCCTCTACCTTCAGGACTGTCTCGATACTGCCTGAACCTTGGCTATCGCCACAGCAGGCGCGAGGGCCGAGCATACCGCCACACCAGCACAAGGAACGCGGGTAGCTTTCCTTCATATCCACACTTCCTACAGCACTCCTCGCAGACTGCTTCATAATACGTACATGACCAGAGACGCGATGCCGGTAGCCAGGATTAGAAATCCAACTAACCAACTGATAAATCTTCGCTGCGCCGTGGCGAGCACTTTGTCCATCTTTTTCTTGAGGGCCGGCTGAGAAACGATATAGGCATCGACCACGTTCCTTGATTCTTTCAGGCCGATGTTCAGCTCCTGGCGGACAACTTTGATGGCCTTGATCACATTGCCCTGCCACAGCGCGTCAACGGCGGCTTTCGGAAGATCTGGAGAACGTCGTGATCTATTCGACATGGTGCCCTGGATATCGTTTATAACTGCTGCGTGACACGGAGGCAACTCTGTCGGTCGTGAGCCAGGCCTCTGGCATAAGCCCCTTTTTCGCGCTATTCTTCCTGCAATTCCGACTCGGAATACCGGTGACCAGCAGCCATGCATTATCTTGAACTGAAGATTCCTCCTGCCATCGTCGCCGCGCTAATCGCGGCAGGCATGTGGCTTGTCTCTAACACCCTATCCGCATTCGCGTATAGGTCGCTACCAATCTTGACTGTGGGGTTGGGACTCGCCGGTTTTGCGATCATTGGGGTAGCGATGCTCTCGTTCTTGATGGAAAACACCACCGTAAACCCCATGAAGCCATCCTCCGCCTCTCGCTTAGTGACGTCGGGGATCTATGGTTACTCGCGCAACCCGATGTATCTTGGCATGCTCTTGATCCTTGTCGCGTGGGCCCTGTATTTAGCGAACGTGCTGACCTTTCTCTTTTTGCCCGCCTGCATCCTCTATATGAATCGTTTTCAAATCCAACCGGAGGAACGAGCGCTGAGGGCTCGATTCGAACAGGAGTACCTTAAGTACGTGGATCGGGTCCATCGGTGGATATGAGGCGGCGGACCAGTATTGAAGCTTGGCGTCGTCTACTTTCTGTTGGTCTTGGGGGCTGGATTCATCCTAGGCACCGTGCGTGTGCTGCTGATGGTGCCGTCTGTCGGCGACCGAGCTGCCGAGCTTTTGGAGATGCCACTGATGGTGCTCGCGACGGTACTCGCGGCATGGTGGATCACCCAGCGATTCCCTGAGCCGTCCGACAACGCGAGACGATTGGTGATCGGCGGCATTCCACTGAGCTTGATGCTGACGGTAGAGCTGACCGTCGACATCGGACTCCGGGGCATGACCACCGCAGACGTGATTCTGAACTGAGACCTAGCGCCCAATACCTCTGCGAATCAGGCTCTCTGCTCCCCAAGCCGTCGGCGCGCACCGCCTGGGACGATGAGGAATTCATAGAGCCGGCATTCGAGAGCGCCGTTAAAAAGGGGGAGGCGTTTGGACGGGGCAAGACCAATGAGTTTCGGTACGCGGGCGTCGCCCGTCAACACATAGGCTCGCCATCCGACGAACCGCTGCTTCAGCCAATCACCCAGTTTAGGGTAGAGCGCGGCCAGTTCATCGAGCTGACTCAAGCGTACCCCATAGGGCGGATTGATGACCATGACGCCCTGTTCCGCCGGAGCTTCGAGGTCCAGAATGTCTCTCTGCTTCAACCGAACATCAACCACCACCCCCGCCCCTTGAAACACCCGCTGGGCAATCTTCACCATGGCGGGATTATGATCCGACGCGTAGATAGCAGCGGGAACGTCTGCCAGGCGGTTGGCGAGTGCCGCTTCGCGCAGACGACCCCACAGTTTGGCATCGTGGATCAGCAGTCGCTCAAAGGCAAAGTGCCGCGCTATGCCCGGTGGAATCCGGCGGGCCATCATGGCGGCTTCGAGGGCGATGGTTCCACCACCGCACATGGGATCGAGCAGCACGTCGGTGGGTGTCCACCCGGCGAGCCGCAGGATGCCCGCCGCCAGATTCTCCCGCACCGGTGCTTCGACGGACGTGATCCGGTACCCCCGCTTGAAGAGCGGCTCGCCGGAGGTGTCTAGATAGAAGGTGACGGTTGTGGCATCGAGAAAAGCGTCGAGTTTGATGTGCGGCCGTTCCGTGTCGACACTGGGCCGCCTATGGTGCGTGGCCACGAACTTGTCGCACACGGCGTCTTTGATCCGGAGGGTGAGAAAATCCAGACTGGGAAGTGGACAGCGGCGCGCGCTTACCTTGACTTTGATTGTCTGCGAGGGCGCAAACAGGTCGGGCCAATCAAGAGCATAGGCTGCACGATAGACATCGTCTTCTGTCTTGTAGGCGCTTCGGCTGACTTCCCAGAGAACGCGGCTGGCGATGTGACTTTTGAGATTGACCCAATACATCGTCGACCAGGGGGCGATGAACCCGACGCCTCCGTCGGTCTTGGACGTGGCCGGCACACCGAGATTGTGGAGTTCCTGTTCGAGTACTCCCTCCAAACCCCGCGGGCAGGGCGCAAAGAACCGTCGTTGTGTACCGTCCATCCTCTGTTGTCCCTTCGGAACTATACGCTTTCTCCTTCACATTTCTCACCTCCTCTGCCTCGCACCAGCCCCTACGCGCCATCCATGACACGGAAGCTTCATCAACCATTCGAGTGCCCACTCTCCGTACTTCGACCCATCAATACCAACTACGGCTTTCATCGCCTCATCTCCTTGTTAGAGATTTCCCATTGTGCGCTTATGACACAGCAATATTCATGCCCTAGCGAAAGCCTGACTGCTTCGTGGCAACATGGGTCGGGAGGGCAAGCTGGAAAAATAATGGTTGGCGACGAGAGCAACCATTTGGTAAAGTGCGACTCGTGTGACGATACAAGTTGAGCTGACAGGAGCACCGCGAAGAGGGGTGATGGCTGGAATAGATAAGATGGTAGTCCAATTTAAACACCAAGTAGGAGGGGTAGCTCTTACTGTCGCACTTTTGACATTTTCCAGTGACCCCACTCACGCCATGTCAGCAGATCGCGTGAGCGTTCCTGTCAGCGAAGTCACTGCATCGGCTCAAATTGTTGTGGCTGCTGACCCCGCTTTATCTGCAACCACAGTTGGCGACGCCTCCCCGGAAGACCCGTTCGACTCATTCGCAAAAACAGGTGAGGGACAGCTCGAAGAATACGATCCCTGGGAACTGCTTAATGCGACGTTCTTTGAATTCAACCGGCAGCTTGATCGGTGGGTGTTGAAGCCGATTGCCAAGGGGTACAATTACGTCGTTCCGAACATCGTCCAGATCGGCATCCGCAATATCTTCTACAATAGCCAGATAACCCCCCGATTTCTCAACAATGTGTTTCAGGGAAAATTCAAGGGTGCTGGGATTGAAGCCGGGCGATTTGTCATTAATACGACGGTGGGGCTCGGCGGATTTTTCGATGTAGCCCAACATTATTTCGAACTGACGACACCGGAAGAGGATACTGGACAAACGCTCGGATTTTATGGGGTCCCATCCGGCCCTTATCTGATGATGCCGATTCTCGGACCGTATACGGTCCGAGATCTTATCGGCTATGCGGGAGACATCGTGCTCAACCCGATTTACTGGCTGATTCTCCCGACCATGCATAACATCGATTCGATTCCGACTGTGGTTGATGTAACGGAACGGGCAGCCACATACGCCATACCGACGGGCGCACGCGCGACGGAAGTCGTCAATGTACGTTCGCTCAATCTAGAAAAATTCCAGGGCGTAGAAGAATCCACAGTCGATCTCTATGCCGCAGTCCGCAACGCGTACCTGCAAAAGCGGATGAAAGCGATTCAGGAATAAGCCAGACGACACCGGCCCCCTCTCAGCACTCCAGTACCCTGAGCCTTTTACGCACTCCCTGATAAAGGCAGTGACATCCCTCATGGGCACGGCGGGTATGAACGACCGGCCGTGGCAAAGCACAGGGGGCCGAATTCAATCGAACTATATAAAAATTAGTGGGAGATCCTGAAAGAAGTGCGTGGGAGGATCGAAAGGCGCACACCCCTCTTTCTCAGCTACGTATCTCGAAATGACAGATTCAGAATACACATCTCAAGACACTGCGCCGAGTGGCAGTATGCCGAAAAAGCGATTTCTGAGTGGCGGCGGCTCTGACTAGGTATTCTTGTAAACCAAAAGTCCGCCGATCAAGATCACCAGCATCACACCGATGAACATCACCAATGTATCCATGGCTACTCCTTTCGTTCGAACCGTTGCGCAACGAAGTGATGTACCACAGCACCCCCCCTCGGCAAGCCCCAGAGGCTCAAGACCTTCCTTTCCCTGGACAAAACCGGCGGCCATCACGCATTCCTACAGAACCGCGTGATGGGTTGAACAGTTCGACCGATCCAGTCCTTCTAAAGTTATCTGACTAGCTTAGTGTAGTCCCGCCTTGCATCCTTGTCAAGACTCGGCAGAGTTGCCCTCAGATGGTAGCCGTTCGCGAACGATCAAATGGACGGCGTACTCGTTCAGCCGATGGTGTCAGGTGGGGTGGAGATGATTGTCGATATGACCCGCGATCCGCTGTTCGACCCCTTGATCGCGTTCGGCCTCGGCGGCATTCACGTCGAAATTCTCGGCGGTGTCCAATTCCGGGTGGGCGGCTGACAGACCACGATGCGACGGAAATGGTCCAGTTGATCAAAGGCTATCGGTTACGCACCCACTACCGTGGTTAACCAGTAACTGGCATCAGAACAATCGACGATGTGCTCTTTCGCATCTTTCACCTGGTCGAAGCGATTTCTGAAATCAGCAAACTCGACCTAAGCCCCAATTTCGCATTGCCTGAGAGGCACGGCTGCGGGATCGTGGATGCGAGAATAAGGATTGCCCTGCGCAACGCCTCGTATAAGAAACCGTGTTCTCCCTGCAAGTCAACTCACACTCCCCTCCGGTCATGCTATCGCAGCATTTGTAGTCAGACACAAATGTCGACCATTTGCCGGGTGGTAATGGCCGCCGCTGAGCGGCGGCATGGCGTGCTGCCCCTCATAGACAACCGTCCAAAATGTCTTCTCATTCGACAGCACGGGATTGCCTGCCAGCCGAGGATCGATGCTGCCGGTCGCACCAGGACCATGGCAAATGATGCAGTTCGACTGGTACAGTTTCTCACCACGATTGCTGTCCCCAGTCAAAGACTGTAGCCTGATATCTCCGGCGCGGTTCTTCCCCGACGATTGCACGTCGGCATCGCCAGCCCAAGCAAAGCCACTATTCAGAGCCGGGGAAAGTCCTGTGAGGATCGCCAGGCGCACAATACGGAGTCGCCTTTCCCCCTCTCTCTCCCCATACATCAGTCCTATTCCGGGTTGGGATCTTTTCTGAGGAACGACAGATAGAACAGAGTATCGGCCATGTTCTGATCCGTCATGATGAAGTTCGGAAACATACTGGTGCCGGAATGCCCTTCCCGGATGGCACGGGCCCGGTCCTTGTTCGTCGTGAGGCGGTGCATGCTGGGATCGCGCAAGTCGGTCGGAGGCGGATTCAGCCGTGCCATGCGCGCGGTAATGTCCTCTTTCGTTGGTGGCAATCGATCGAGAAAGCCGTCCATTCCATGGCAGAAGTGGCAGGACCCTTTGCCGTGGAAGATGTCTCGGCCTCGTTCAACACTCCTCTTGAACTTCACACCCGGTTGTGAGATGGACGACTCGGCTCTGGCATTTCGGTCAAAGTCCTCAGGAAATAGAATCACCAACCAGCCAACCAGGAGAAGAAAGCTAAGACTGAGGTTACGGTTTAGGCGAAGAGTCCCCGATTTCTGTTCAACCTTCACCTTGACCTCAGCCTGTTCTCGGACGACTTCTCGCTGTTCCATTCGGCGCACCTCAGTGTCCACTGCAACAGGCGTTGTAGCGATCTTCGGGAATGGCCTCCATGTCTCGAAAGATCTTTTCCCGCTCCGCGACGCTGGCCACATTATCGATGGAAGGATAGAGTACCCGCTCTTCTTTCATATTGTGCGAGCCCAGCATGCTCATCAGCCATTGCTCTTCCTGATCAGTGGCCGGATTATCAGCGGCCACTTTGTCGTGGATGGACTCCAACAGTTGCCCGATCTGGCGATGCTCATCTCTCATCACCATCGTTGGCCCACCTTCAGAGATGCCAGTCTTTGCCTCCCACAGGGAGAACAGCAGATCTTCTTCCCACACAATGTGCCGTTGGAGACCGACCTTGAACTCCTTGAACGCTGCCTTGGCCTTGGCAAAATCGGACCGTTTTGTCTGTTGAAACATCTCGAACAATTTGTCCAGTCGATCGTGGTCTTGTTCATAGAAGGTCGTAATCATCTTCTCGTCACTCATTGGGTCTCCTCTTCATCAACGCAATGGCATAGGCGCACCCGTGCGCCATATGTTCCCTGTCCTGAAATTCGTACCACAGTTTGGCGGCTAGACGCTATGGCCTTGCTGTACCCAGTCCCAGTAGGCATTCACGGTCGCTTGGATGTGCGCAAGGGTATCCTTCTGCACAGTCGGTTCGAAGAGGTGACGGAAGCACCCTTGAAGCTTGAGATAGTGACCGGCCAGGAGTTTTTGTATCACCACCACGGGTAGCCTTTAGCTCGCACGCTGGAGGACTTAGGGAGCGGGTAGCGGGCCTGCTGTTCTTCGATTCTTCCGTCAGATGAATGCCCATCACATCCGACAGGGCGTCGGCCACGGCAATTGTCAGAATGCCGCCCAGCACCACGGCTCGCGAATGGGTGCCTGCATGAAGATCGACTATCAATCCAAGTGTCGGGATGACCCCAGACGTGAGCCCAAAACTCAGACCAGTTTTCTGGAACGCTTTCATTCGGTGTCACTAAGGGTACTGTGAGTTAGCTTCCGTCACCGTGGAACGGTCAGGATATAGGCAAGCACGTCACAAGTCGCTTCTTCAGACATGACCCACGTCCACGTATCCATGGCGGTATTCGGCCGTCCCTCATGAATGCTCTGCAACAGGCGGGAGTTCGGCTTCGTGAGTACGTCGCTCGACCTCAGATCCGCGACAGATGGGTCGAACTGCACAACTCCGTCCCCTCAACCCAAGGGGCCGTGACAGGCTTGGCAATACTTCTCGTAGAGCTTCTTCCCCTGCACCAAGTTTCGTTCACCTGCTTCCGATTCTATCGCGGGCCCCACCAGACAACACGCTGCCGTTACGATGCATAAGAGGGAGCGGCGAGGTGTGACATGGCTACCCTTTCGCTGCGACGCAAATGGTCCGCTCAACGGCTGCATTCCGGTGAACGCTTCACACAATCCCTCAGCCATGACGCCATGTCGTCAAGCAGCGCGGCAGCCGCCTGGTTGGCAGCCACGACGCCGCCATAGGCGTCTCCGCTTGGGGCGTTCTTCACCATTTCAAAAGCGCGGGTCCCCACAATACGTGCTTCTCTGACATCGATCAGTTGAGCGCGGACGGAAATGTGCACGCGGCTAGGGTTCTGCAAGAACTCCTGTTGCAGGGAAAACCCATACGTATCGAGACGAAAATCTGCACGAATGAAGCCTGACGGAGGAATCACGGCACGCCACGCTCCGGTCCAGCTGAACTTCTCGACCATCAAGGAGGCAAACATGCGCGCCGGTGTCTCGGCCCATTGGTTGACTGCATACGGTTCCAGCTCATAGGGCCGCTTCAGATACACCATCTTCGTGGTCTCATACCCCGGCTCAGCCACAGGCAGGCTGACAAGGAGAATGGGGCCGTTGATGTCAGGCGAGCGAGTCTCGGAACGTTCCAAGTCAAGGCTCAATCGAAAGGTATGGGTCAGCGGAGACTCAGTACGGGTCGGGAGACAGCCCGCCACCGTCAGTGTCAACAACACATAGGCCGCTCCTGCGATCCAATTTTTCATCCGGCAACCTCTCCGACTTGTGCGTATCTCGTCAGAAGAACAGAGCATATGGCCTATGGTTTGTGGCACAAGATCGGATAAGGAATTGAGGAGTCGTATGGATTGATCCGATCATGCGCTATAGGCCATCGGCTATACACTCTTTTCATGTCCGCTATTCCCCTGGCCCGCGTGGCGGTGGTGTTTTTCCGTAAACAAGCGAACTGGGCTCGCGTTCTAAATCCCTGGCCACGCGCGACAAGGCACCCGTCAGCTGTCTGAGTTCGACCACCAAGGCGCCGGCTTCGGGCAAGGTGTGCCGTGAGAACTGTTCTAATTCTGGCTGGTTGTCGTTCACGACTGACCTCACCGCCTTGCTCGTCTGCGCCAGATCTTCCGTCATGGCATTTAAGGCCGTCATACTCTTGTTGATCCTCGTTAGTAAGACCGGGACTTCCTCATGCAAGACCGCCGTCAACTTGGCGAGGTTGTCGGTGCTCCGCGCCGCACCGTTGAGGCTCTGCTCAATCTGTGTCTTGTGGGTGACGACGGAATATACGACGTCGGACAGATCCCTGATCGTGTGTTTCAATATCACCCGATTCTCCTCATCAAACGTGTCTGACGCCCCCTTGGCCAGCGCGTCCAAATTGGCCAATAGGTGAGGAAGCGACTGATCAGACAGCAGGCGAGAAATGGCTTCATCGGACCGGAAAAACGAGGGGGACGGGCCGGTCTTGATGACGGGAAAGTATTGCTCATCCGCCGCCACCAGCGGCGGCGCATCCTTACTCCCTCCGGTTAGATTGATCGTGGCCAGACCGGTCAGCCCTTGAGTCTGGAGAACAGCAACGGTGTCCGTCTTGATCGGCGTGCCTCGCGCAATATCCAGTGTCAACTTGACCTCTTCCGGATTGTCTGGACTCAAGGCAATGGCCTTCACCCGTCCGACATCGACGCCGCGATACTTGACAGTCGAATTGACACTAAGTCCCGCCACCGATTCCCGGAAATACGCTTCGTAGCGGTCGTAGATGCCTCGGTAGTCCGCCTTCCCCATCCACAGTATGACAAATAACGCTACCACGCCGAGAACCACGACGAAGGCACCGACGAGAACATAATTGACTTTCGGCTCCATGCTCAACCTGCCTGTTTCGTCATTCGACAAGCGTCAATCGTCACTCGTGGAGAAAGGGGAGTCACCGTTATGACGATTACGGGTCAACGCCTTCCCCTTGCCCTCTTACGAGCCGGCCGTTCTGCGCAGCCTGTTCCTGCGCTGCGCGTCCTCGCAAACCGTGGAAGTATTCACGAATCATCGGATCTGGAGACTGTGACAGTTCCGGCATGGTACCAACCCCCAATACCTTGCCGCTTCCCAGCACCGCCACGCGAGTCGCGATGCGCCAGAGCGAATCGAGATCGTGCGTCACCATCACCACCGTCAGTCCCAAGAGCGTTTTCAGCGATAGCACCAATTCATCGAATCCGGCCGCGATCATCGGGTCCAGGCCTGCCGTCGGTTCATCGAGAAAAATCAATTCGGGATCCATCACGATCGCGCGGGCCAGCGCAGCCCTCCGCCGCATGCCGCCGCTGAGTTTATTAGGAAATTTCCTGGCGCTGTCGGGCGGTAGACCGACCATGGCGATTTTGACCGCCACGATCTCCCGAATCAACCGTGGGTTCAAGTCCGTATGTTCGCGCAACGGGACCGCTACGTTGTCCGCCAGCGTGAGCGAGCTGAACAGGGCGCCGTGCTGGAACATGACGCCGAACCGACGTTGGATCGGCCGGCCGTCGCTCTCTTCGAGGTTCCGGCTGTCCACGCCGAACAAACGGATCGTTCCCTTCGATGGCGTCAACAGACCGATGATCTCCCGCAGCAACGTCGACTTGCCGCAGCCATTTCCCCCGGCGATCGCAAAGACTTCCCCTTGATGGATGGTCAAACTCACGTCCTGGTGCACGACGGCCTGTCCGAACGTCGTCGCCACACGGCTGACTTCGATTACTGGTGTTCCGGATTGTGTTGCCACAGTCATCTATAGGTCCCACCAGTTGGTCAGAATGCTGCAAATCGCGTCGAACACGATGACCAGGAAAATACTTTGCACGACGCTGATGGTCGTATGCCGGCCCACGTCATCGACGCCGCCCCGGATCTGAAACCCTTGGTAGCAGCCAACCAACGCGATGATAATAGCAAAGAACGGCACCTTGGCGAGGCCGATCAGAAAATGCCGCACCGCGACGGTTTCTTCGAACCGTGTCAGAAACTCGGCGAAGCTCACGTTCAATTGGCCGGACGCGATGAGCATGCCGCCGAACACCCCCATCACATCCGCATAGACCGTCAACAGCGGGAGGGCAATGACGAGGGCAAGCACTCGTGGAAGCACGAGCAGGTTGATCGGCGAGATGCCGAGCGTGCGGATCGCGTCCAATTCCTCCGTCACCTTCATCGTACCGATCTCGGCCGCATAGGCCGACCCGGACCGTCCGGCAATCAGAATGGCGACGATCAGCGGAGCGATTTCGCGCACCAGCGAAATGCCAACCAGATCGACGATAAAAATGTTCGTGCCGAACTTGCGCAGCTGTTCTGCGCCCTGATAGGCAATCACGACACCGACGAGGAATGTCAGCAGACCCGTGATCGGCAGGGCACGCACGCCGTCTAGTTCCACCACCCGCATCAAGGCCTTCCAACGGATGGACCCCGGCCGCATCGCCAAGCGACCGAATGCGACGGTGGTTTCCCCGATAAACGCGAGCCTGTCAAGAATGGCTTTTTGTCGCCGCTGGAGATTCTGAGACAGCCGTTCTTGCCAGCCATCCTGCCGGAGCGCGGCCGCGTGATTGAGGGATACCCGGGTATTGATCAGCTGGACCAGCTCGGCAAATTCCGGTTTCAACCCGCGGAGCGATACGGTTCGTCCGGTGCGGCGCAGACTATTGATGCTCTGTTGCAGCACCAGGGCGCCGCCGGTATCCATCGCGGTCACCTCCCCGGCTTCATATGTCACGTCACGGGCGTCAGGATATCGTAGCTCTCCGCTGGCACGCTCCAGCTCGTCCAAGTGTGAAAGAGTCCAGGTCCCTCGACAATGCACGACAGTGCCGCTCACGGAGATGGTGGCCTGTTGTTCCACAAGCATGGATCGTTCACACCTGTTCCATAATGGCTTTCAGCTCAGGACCGGTAATCACCTCACGCTCCAGCAACAGCCTGGCGCCTTGCTGCAAGGCGGCTTGTCGCCCCTCCAGCAGTTGCCTGACTCGCCCATACTGCTCATCGATGATCCGCCGCACCTCGCAATCGATTTCCCGCGCGGTTTCTTCGGAATAATCGCCCTTCTCGGACCCGACCTGGAGTTGCAAGAATTGCGGCTGCCGATCCCGTTCCAGCGTAATGGTGCCTAATTTGTCGCTCATCCCGTAGGCCCTGACCATGCTTTTGGCGATATCCGTGGCTTTCATCAGATCGTTCTGCGCACCGGTAGAGGCCTCGCCGAAGGTCAGTTCTTCCGCAATCCGCCCACCCAATAACACAGCGACTTTATTCTCGAGTTCGGACTTCGTCATCAAGAACCGATCTTCGGTCGGAAGCTGGAGTGTGTAGCCTAACGCCGCCACGCCGCGGGGAATGATCGAAATCTTCTGGACTTGATCCACCCCAGGCACCGACAAGGCGACAAGGGCATGGCCAGTCTCGTGGTAGGCCACTCGTTCTTTCTCCATTTTGTTCAGTACACGATTCTTCTTTTCCAAGCCAGCGATGATGCGCTCGATTGCCTCCTGCAATTCGGCCGCGCTGATCTGGTCCTTACTGCGGCGCACAGCGAGTAAGGCCGCTTCGTTGACGACGTTCGCCAGATCGGCCCCAGAAAAACCGGGCGTCATGGCCGCGAGGGTCTCAAGATCTGCATCCGGACCCAGGGAGACCTTGTTCGCATGGACGCGGAGGATCGCCAGGCGGCCGAGTTTGTCCGGACGGTCCACGGTCACACGACGGTCGAACCGTCCCGCGCGCAGCAGGGCAGGGTCGAGAATCTCGGGGCGATTCGTCGCCGCCATCAGAATCACGCCGACGCGCGGGTCGAACCCGTCCATTTCGACGAGCAGCTGATTGAGCGTCTGCTCCCGCTCTTCGTGCGCCATGGGACCCATGCCACGTGCCTTGCCGAGCGCGTCCAATTCGTCGATGAAGATGATGCAGGGGGCCCTCAGCTTCGCTTGATCGAACAGATCCCGCACGCGGGCCGCCCCGACTCCCACGAACATTTCGACGAACTCCGACCCGCTGATGCTGAAGAACGGGACCCCCGCCTCGCCGGCCACGGCGCGGGCCAGCAGTGTTTTCCCGGTGCCCGGAGGGCCAACCAGCAAAATGCCCTTCGGGATCTTTCCTCCCAACTTGGTGAATTTTTCTGGCGTCTTCAGGAACTCGATGATCTCACGCAATTCCTCTTTCGCCTCATCCACCCCGGCGACGTCCGCGAACGTCACCTTGATGTCTTTTTCCATGTAGATTTTCGCTTTGGATTGCCCCACCTGCATGAAGCCGCCCTGAGGTTGCCCCATCCGGCGAAGGATGAAGATCCAGACACCCGCAAACAGCGCCACGGGCAGGATCCATGAGAGGAGATCTCGCCAGAAGGTCGTTTCGATCACCCCGGTAAAGACGACACCGTGCGCATTGAGTTCCCGGACCAGATCGGGATCTTCCACGCGGATGGTCGCAAATTGCTTCTCGGTCTTGGATTCCCCTTCCGGCTTGAGCTTGCCGGTCAAGAACTGGGGGGTGACAGCGACGTCCGAGACCTTGCCGTCCGCCACCCAGCGTTTGAATTGGCTGTAAGGGACTTCTTCGACTTTGTTCAGGGCGAGGAGAAAGTCATGGGCCAGCACCACGGCCATGATCGCGAGCAGCACGTATCCGACGGAAAAGGAGACTTTCTTGTTCATCGCTTGCCCGGCCTCCTCCTAATCCCTCTGACCGCTGCCCGTTAAAACATAAAGTAGGCTCCAAGGCCTATCGACTCGATCTTCTGATCGATGAAACGCTGTCCATAGGGATTATGGCCGTAAAAATAGGTCGCCATGATCCGAAAACGACGACGAGAACCGGTTCGAGACCATTCAAACCCGCCGAGCACATTGGTATCGATGAGCCAGGCGTGTTGATCCATCGACTTGAAATCCGCCGAGAGCACGGGCGTTACGATCAGTCGATCTAAAAGCGATCCCAATATACTCGTCCGCATCGACGGAGCCCGCGCTTCGAATCCCCACTGGATGCGTCCAGCATCGAGGGTTGACGGTTCGCGATGCACCAGATACCCGCCGCCTCCATACAGACGGAGCCACCGGTAGTCATAGGACACGATGGCATCCACTTCCTCAATGCTGAGCGTCACCCGATTGAATCTGGGATTGCTGATGAGAAATTCATCGCCGAGGTGGCTGCTTTGGTGATAATAGCGGAGCCGTGCCGACCAATTCCCCGAGCGCCACGAAATCGGGATACCCACATTGAAATCGGTGTTGAGCAATTCCGCATTGCTCGTATCTAAGTTGAACTGCGCGAAGACGCCTGTCAACAAGCCGACTTGCCAGCCGTTACACCCCGTTCGCTTGGTATAAAAACCGAAATTTTCGCCGATGGCGATCGCCCCCCGATTGTAGGACGCGCCGCCGGTACGCGGATTCGTGTGCTGCCACAAGGCGAAAAACTGCGGCTGCTTGGGATCCGCCATGAGGGGGCGAAAGACATCGTCGGACGGAAAGGCCCCGCTCGTTTCTCCGACATCGGCACGATCGTACCGGCAATCGAGCACCGCGTCCACCTTCTTGTCCTTGTTGTCCTGCTGCTGTGCATCCACCTCCTCTGCATACGCTACCCCCCCCATCAACACAGCTATGCATCCGACTCCAACCACCCATCGATTGAAAGACGCCACCCAGCTCATGCTCTTTTCCCCCCCCTGCCAACTCCTAGTCTAAGCCATGGATACCCCATGAAGAAGCCCCCTTCGATAGCACATTTCTGATAGAAAATTCACTAACTTTGAGAGGAAATTCCTACTGCGCGGCTGGATCGTTTGGCACGCGGGACTTTGGCTGATATCTTTGACTTTAGAAGACTCTTCTGCCGACGAGAGACTCGGAAAGACACGCGCAGCGAATTGAGGAATGACGAGAGGCAGATAACGAAGATTCATAGATGAACCTCCAAGAAGAGATATCGACAGAACGAGACCGCGGCAAGTATACCGTAACCTCCGCCGTGCTTCCTAATGCCTTATACACGGTCCCGCACCCAATCTGAAGTTGTGGAGCACTCTCACGACTACCAGGTCTCGTCAAGGGGGGAGTAAAAACGTCAGAGGAAAAGGAAACACGTTTCTAGCAAGTCACTTTTTCTTCACTCGTGCGTAGTTCTGGCACCCTAACGTTAATTTCATATTGCACGCTTGATCGTAATAGTTCAGCGCGTCGGTGTTGCTTTGTCCGGTGCCTGTTCCAAATTCATACATCACACCCAGAGCGCCACACCCTGCCGCAACTCTCCCGTCACACGCTTTACGATACAACGCGACCGCCTCAACAAAGTCTTGTGTGACGCCTTTCCCATCTTCATACATCAGACCCAGATTGAAACACCCTTTCGCTTCACCCCCGTCACACGCTTTACGAAACATCGCTGCCGCCTGAAACGAGTCTTGTGTGACGCCTTTCCCATCTTCATACATCACACCCAGAGCGCCACACCCTGCCGCATATCCCCCATCACACGCTTTACGAAACATCGCTGCCGTCTGAAACGAGTCTTGTGTGATGCCTGTGCCTTTCTTATACATCATCCCCAGAAAGTAACACCCTTCCGCATGGCCTCGGTCGCATAGTGCTCTGAATTCTTTGACTTTAGAAGACTCTTCTGCCGACGAGAGACTCGGAAAGACACACACCGCGAATAGAGGAATGACGAGAAGCAGATAACGAAGATTCATAGATGAACCTCCGAGAAGAGATATCGACAGAACGAGACCGCGGCAAGTATACCGTAACCTACGCCGTGCTTCCTAATACCTTATACACAGTCCCACACCCAATCTGAAGTTGTGGGGCACTCTTACGAATCCCAGCACCACGAGTACGTAGGTCTCGCACTGCCATTGCACGAGAAGAATTTCCGAGACCTAAAGCCAGATAAAATTTGGCATAAAGACAATTTCTTGTCAAGAAACTGTCGGGAGCGTGTAGGGGCAAGCGAAACTCT
>VGXB01000021.1 GCA_016873515.1 Nitrospira sp. | reverse complement strand
GGCTTTACACCTTCATCTTCCAGAAAACCGGAGCCAAAATCAAAGCGCGGTACACGTTCACCTACAAGTGGAATGGCACACAGTGGCTGATTACCAGCCACCATTCATCCGCTGTGCCGCATGACGAATAGCGGACCAGTCAGGCTTCCTGCTGCTTCACGCTTGATCAGTACCCGCATATAAACCGGAGCCGGCCTCGACCGAGGTCGGCTCCAGTCATTTTCGCGCGCGATAACTACCGGAGACTGGATCAGAATGACTGCATGATCTAATGCCTTGCCAATGGCAAGCCCCCTACGTTTGGGGCATTGGGGAACAACCGGCGGTTCGGCGATAAGGTTCTCTCACCACGATTTGGCGGGATAGTTGCGATGCCACAAACTCTCAATTGCAGTGAACATGTGAACGACGAAGAGGTGCACTATCTCACGACCCTGCTGCTCTATCACTTGGTAGAACGGTGCGGGGGCACTTGCAGTTCATCGTCCAAGAAGTCCAGCAGATCCGCGACAATCTCTCCACGAAGATGGTGCAGATCCAACTCGGCGACGACGTGCGATTGCGCATCATCGACCGTCTGCCGGAACTCCGGTAAGCGTACCTAGTGTTCCAGCCCTTGCTCACAGGGTGACAAAGAACTGCACGAGCACGACGTGGTTCATCTGGTTGGCCAGGTCGGGAATCGTCCGGCTGTTGACTAATTCGTTCTGATATCCCACATCCATATTGAACTGCTTTGAAAAGGTCCGGTTGATACCGGCAAAGAAGCGATTCCGATCAAATCCAGCCGCTGGGCCGCGCGAGCCGACGGTGTTGAGATGGATGAAAATTTCATCAGTGGCGACCAGCGCCCAGTCCGGTGCCATGGGAAGGGGATACATTCCACGCAGTGCCGTTCGGAATCGCACGGCCGTGCCATCCACATGTTCGATCCAGCGCTCCTCCAAGCGTGTGCGGCTCGATATTTTGAACGTTTCGAACTTCCGCGCATAGAGTATTTGCTGATAGATGCGGCTTTCTTCGAAGAAAGGCGATTGCGGCGGGGTATGGTTCTGATTATAGTTGCCGACCCAAGCATAGCCTTGCCAGATGGAGAGATGCTCCATCAATTGATAGCCGACTGCCGGACGAAGGATCAGCTGATCGATCCGGCCATCTTCATCCAGATCGGCGAAGCGGGGCTGGATTTCCAGATGGGCAAGAAAGGACGACGGTAATTTCACGGTAAGAAAAACGGGAGACCATACCCGGAAGTCCTGGCTGAAGGTCGAGGAGGACTGGGCCAACGCTTGTCCTCCACTCAGCAGGCTCCATGCGACAGCTGCCGTGGCCATGCCTTGCGTCCATCTGCTCCCCCGTTGATTGGCTGTTGGAGACGATATACCTCCTCCCTTAGCGGACTTCTGGTCCCGACAATCGAGACACGGCCTGCGCGCCGATCTTACGACGCAGTTTGGCAATTTTGTCACAAACAGTCGTGAATACCGTAATTTAAAGTACACCTTGTACCTCTTCCCCTATGAGAAACGCCAGTGGAAAACTTGGTGTGGCGGCTTGTCCGGCGCCTGAGATTGCGCTCGTCTCCTGGTTGTGCTAGCTACTCGCCATGCTGCGGATATCCTCATCGCTTGCCATCCCGGATCATGAGATCGACGTGCACGCGATCCGCTCGCAGGGCGCCGGGGGACAGCACGTCAACAAGGTGTCGACCGCGATCCACTTACAATTCGACATCAACGCTTCTTCTCTGCCGCCTTTTTACAAGGACGCCCTGCTGCATTTGAAAGATCGCCGCATTTCAGAAGACGGGATCGTCACGATCAAGGCCCAGCAGCATCGCATGCAAGAACGGAACCGCGAGGATGCCCTGGAGCGGTTACGCCTCTTGATTCACAATGTCACGATTCCACGCAAGGCTCGCAGACCGACGAAACCGACGAAGGCCTCGGAAAATAGGCGGATTGAGAGGAAGAAACAACAAGGGCGGCTTAAGGCACTCAGGAGAAGACTTGAGGACTGAATCGCCTCTCACCAAGTCCAGAACCGGGTACCGCCGTGAGAGGCACGTCAACGATGCACCGCGTAGATGGTCTGAGCGGCGTGGGGCTGCGCTTGCCGGGACAAAGCCTGTGCGGCATCACCGGCCGACGCGATGCCCGCCAAGAGCATGAGGCTGCACCCACGACGCTTGCGATGATGAGTCTAGAACCTATTTGCATGCTGTCAGCTGTTTTCCGGCTAGTAAGACGGTGCACGGCTCAAACAAGAGGGATCAGATCAGCAAGCCCGATGCCACACCCCGGTCTTAAATACGCAAGGCGCTATGCCTCCGAGGCCGTCAACCCAACGATATTGTATCCCCCGTCCACATAAATGACTTCTCCGGTAATACCCCGCCCCAGCGAACTGACCAAAAACAGCGCTGTGTCCCCGACTTCGCCTTGCTCCGTCGGCCGCCGCAGGGGCGCGAATTCCTTATGATGATCGATCATCTTGCTGATGCCGGACACTCCGCGGGCGGCAAGCGTCTTGATCGGCCCAGCGGAAATGGCATTGACGCGGATATTCTTCGGGCCCAGATCGTAGGCCAGATAGCGAACGGAGCATTCAAGCGCCGCCTTGGCGACACCCATGACGTTGTAATGAGGCACGACTCGTTCCGCACCCAGGTAGCTGAGCGTCACGATGGAGCCCCCCTCGGTCATCAGCGGCATCGCCGCGCGTGCGACGGCAACCAGGGAATAGGCACTCACGTCCAACGCCGTCGCAAAGCCCTGGCGTGTCGTATTGATGAACTGGCCCATGAGCTCTTCTCGCGGTGCAAAAGCCAGTGAGTGCACGAGAAAGTCGAGCCGCCCGAACTCTTTCTGCACTTGCTGCATCAGGGACGCGATCTCCGTGTCGCTCCCCACATCACAGGCGAAGGCCTTGGCCCCCGACACCGTGGCGGCGAGTTCTTCGACGTTTTGCTTCAGGCGCTCATTCTGATAATTAAATAGGAGCCGCGCTCCCTGGCTGGCCACAGACTGAGCAATGGCCCACGCGATGCTGTGCTTGTTCGCTACACCGATCACCAGACCGTTTTTCCCTTCCAGCAACATAAGTATTCGTGCTCCTTGCGGTTGACGATTGACGCTTGCGGGGGTTGAAGATAACACGATTCTTGATCGCTGTGAACGGGCTTCTTTCCGGAGCTGAGGTCGAGGGTTTTTAGGGTATCCGCTGACTGTTTTCTGAGACCGTTTAGTTGGGCCCAGGCCATTCCGCCACAGACGCTTGCAGGAAAATTCATTCGCCAGATCATTAGAGCGAGACGTAACCTATTGACTGTTCTAATAAATCTTCTTCACTGCCAACCATTATTCTTCGGCATCAAACTTGCTTCACTTATCATAAGTGCCTAATGAGCGGCACACACTATTACAATCTTGATGGGGGTATATCGTTATGAAGCGTCTATTGATGGCAGTCATGGCAGTGGCAGTGGCAGTGACGTTCTCCATGCCGGCGTTCGCGGGTGACGACAAGAAGAAGGAAGAGAAGAAGGGCGGCAAGGTGGTGTACGGCGAAGAGAAGAAGAAGGAAGAGAAGGGCAAGTAATTCCAGCCCAATTGGCGAGGCTAGTTGGCTTGGGGGCCTTCCCATTGGGAAGGCCCCCAGTCGTTTGATCATCGGTGAGTTCTAAGATAGACTGCCTGCAGTCCTACGATCGTTTTTGCATCTCGAATCGTTCCATCCGCGATTTTCCCCACCGCTTCTGCGAGCGGCATTTCTATTACATCCAACACTTCGTCACGATCCAGTTGCTGCCAGCCTTTCGTGAGCCCGGTGGCTTGATAGACATGAATCACTTCGTCGGCGAATCCCGGCGCCGTCAAGATGCTTGAGAGTAACTCGAACAACGAGGCCCGATAGCCGACCTCTTCCTCCAATTCCCGTGAAGCACAATGCACGGGATCCTCGCCGGGATGGAGTTTTCCTGCAGGAATTTCATAGATGAATCCTCCTGCCGCATGACGAAATTGTTTGATCAACACGACGGTCCCATCATCCTTCACTGGAACGACCGCCGCGGCGCCGGGATGGCGGATCGTCTCAAGATCCACCGTCACCCCGTTCGGCAATTGAACCGTGTCGATGTTCAGCGTGACAACTTTGCCTGTATAGATGGTTCTCGCCTTAAGAGGATCGCTCCCCATCCCGTATCACCCCTTACCTTTCACGCCTCACCGGCTTTTTATAGAACGGCGGCTTGACCACCTTTGCCGGAACTGATTTCCCCCGAATGTCGATCAGAATCGTCGTCCCAGGCTCAGCATAGCGTGGCGGCACATAGCCCAAGCCAACCCCTTTCTGGAGGGACGGTGACAGATTGCCACTCGTGACCTCGCCGATAGATTGGCCCGGTGGATCGCCTGACAGGATGGTGAAGCCATGCCGTGGGACGGCTTTTTCAAGCAATTCAAACCCCACCAATCGACGTGTCAGCCCCTGTGTCCGTTGAGCCCACAGCATTGCGCGACCGACGAATTCACCCTTCTCAAAATTCACCACCCACTCAGCCCCCGCTTCAAGTGGATTAACATCTTCGCTGATATCGTTTCCATACAGGAGATAGCCCATGTCCAGCCTCAGCAAGTCGCGCGCGCCTAACCCTGCCGGCTTGAGCCCCAGCGGGCGGCCGACTTTCATCAGCTCTTCCCAGGCCGAGGATGCTAGGTGGGCAGGAAGGTACAGTTCATACCCCAGTTCTCCGGTATACCCCGTCCGTGACACGACAACCGTCCCACCGAACGCGGTGACTTCGAGACACTGCCGAACGTTGAGGTCGACCACATCGGTTATGCCGATCGCGATCAACAGCTCACGAGAGAGGGGCCCTTGCACGGCAATTTGTGCCAGCTCCGTTGAACAATCCCTGATGGTGCAGCCTTGCACATGGGCGACCTTTTCTAACAGCCACGCAACGATCTTCTCTCGATTCGAGGCATTGACGCAGACAAGAAACTCGTACGGTTTCACATGATAGATAAAGATGTCATCCTTGATGCCGCCGTGGGGATTGCAGACCATCGAATATTGAGAAGAGCGGACGGAAATCTTGGAGATATCATTCGTCGAGACATACTGAAGAAACCCGACGGAGCCTGGGCCGGATACGCTGATCCGCCCCATATGGCTCACATCGAAGAGACCGGCTCTGCTGCGGACGGCGTGATATTCATCCACCACGCCGCTGTACTGGATGGACATTTCCCAGCCGGCGAAGTCCACGAGCTTAGCGCCGGCGGCGCGATGCTGGGCAATAAGCGGAGTCTGCTGCATGATGATTCTTGCTGATAAGTGCGCACTCTAGAAGGCTTGCACGTATATCGGATCAGATCTGTCAGCTTGTTAGCTTGGAGCCTGTTAACGTATTCCGAGTAACTCCACGTCAAAAATCAACGTGGCGTTCGGTGGAATCACCCCGCCAGCGCCGCGCGATCCGTAGCCCAAATCGGATGGAATCGTAAGTTTGCGCTTGCCTCCCACTTTCATCCCCTGCACCCCCTCATCCCAGCCCTTAATCACACGCCCAGCCCCCAGGGGGAACGAAAAGAGTTGCCCCCGATCGACGGAGCTATCGAACTTGTTCCCGTTCTCCAACCAACCGGTGTAATGGACACTCACGGTCTTGCCGGCCACGGCTGCGTCTCCTGTGCCGACCACTTGATCGACATATTTGAGCCCAGATGGCGTTGTGATTTGCTGATTATTTTCGGCCATGGAACCTCCTACTCCAAAAGATGATGTCAGGACTAACATCGCGGTGAGTGCTGCACGATAGAGTGACGTCATACGATCTCCTCCTCACGCTGTCTGGTATGGTCCGAGGCGGCTTGAACCAGATAGATTACTGCTCTCGCTCGGCGAAGAGCGCCATGCTCGCTGTGTACCCGTGCAGGAAATTCCGTCCGCCGACCGGTCCGATCTCGCCTTGCGCGAAAAATCCCGCAAGAGGGATCGCGCCAAGCCGTTCCGCCGTGGCCGTCGCATCGTGGTGCGGTCGTCCGAACAGGCCCCGTCCTCTGCCGCAGCAACTGAACAGGAGCGCGCCGAGGGGAGGATGCCGATGCGCAGCTCGGTCAGCCGCCAGCAATGCGTTCAAATCCTCGCTGGCCGATTGCGCATCACGAAGTTGAAATTGCACGGTTTGCCCTTCTTGCACGATGTCGCCGATGGCAACGGCTCCGGTCGTTTGGTCGGCGCCGACCAGATTTCGGACGAGAAAATCCCCTCGCTCAAACCGATCGCGATGTTCATCGATGACGATGCCAACATGCACCGCTCGATGGGCATAACGCCGGTCCTCTTCCGGCAAGGATTCGAACACCGTCTGTAGCCGTTCTAGGGCTGGGACCCCGCCAAGCTCATGAATGAGATTGTGCTCGGCTTTGGTGACGACGAACCGGTCGCCGATCAGCCGGCATCCCTGAGAAATGACCGGACGGATGTCCACGGGACCCGAGATCCGTACCCCTACCAACCCACCGGTCAGGACCTCATCGTGGAAAATCAGGCGATTCTCACCCACTCCATGTCCCCCACCGGCGAGCCCCCCGATAGCTTTGACTCCCGGATACCGTTCATCGAGCAGGCTTAGCATTTCTTGGATCGGCGTGGTGAACGGATCGGCCAATACGAGCAACGAAGCATCTTCTCCGTTGAAATCGGGCCAATTGGACAACCGGAACTGGTCCTGTGTCGGCGAAAACGATGCGCGAATCGGGTCCAGCGCCACATCCGGCAACGAAGCGGTCCAGAGGGTTACGGCCGACGCCGTTTCCAGCTCCTCGGCACCCGCAATGATGCCTTCCCCGCTGCATCCCATAAGGAACCGCGGACGAAGGGAGCGACTGATCGCCGCCGCGAGCATGTCGGCTCTCATGGCATGGTGTACCGAGAAAAACAGGCAGGCCAGATCGATCGGTGCCATGCCAAACTTACCCTGCATGTCATCGGCCAGCTCGCCAGCCGCCTTCTCCGTATCGGATTGTGTGGACAGGGCCGTCGCAAAGCGTAGCGCACCGGGCTGAGACGACGATGAAGAAGAGACGCTCGGCATAGCTGCGCGAAGGTTATTTCGTACGGTCAGACATCCAGACTCATGTGTTGGGACTGGTCCTGTGACAATTTCTTGTAGTAGCGCCACAGGTAGGAATGGTAGTCGTCGACTTGTGCGAGAAGGTAGTGCAGTTCCGTCGGGTCCTGAGTTTCCAGCGCGTGGATCATCCGTGATTTGAGGAACGCGGCGAAGGCTTCGGTCTTCTGGGCAGCTGTCTGGAGTTGCAGCCCCCCGCCAATTTGATACTCGCTCATCAGTTTTTTCTCCTCACAAGTTGGCTGAAGGATAACGAGAGGGACGCTCTAATTGCAAGCGCCTATCGTTCCCATGGCCGGCTGTCTCGTTCGAAATCATCGCTCAATTCCGAATCGAGCCAGACAAGAAGCCTTTCACCCGATGGAGGTCAATCGCTTCAACCCGATTCCCGTCTCTACCGACGACGGTCGTCGCCATGGTGAGGGCGTTGAGAATCGCTTCTTCCGTCGCTTCAACCGTCGCGGAGATGAGCGGATTCAGGTGCGTATCGGCCAGCTGAGTCAGGGGATAGGTGTGCTCTTTCGGGTAATGAGGAATCACATTGGCAGTCGAAAAGGCCAGGATGAAGTCGCCGCTCCCGTGACGAGCTGTGGAACCGGTCCTGGCCAAACCGAGCGCGGCCCGCTTGGCCAATCTGGTCAGCTGCCGGGCATCTAGTGGGGCGTCGGTTGCGACGATAATGATGATGGACCCCTCGCTCTGGCCTGGCAACAGGGCCTGCGACTGTTGCTGTGCATGGAGTTGCGGATCATACAGTTTGCCCACCGGCACGCCGCTCACAATCAGTTCAGACCGTCTACCATGGTTGGCATTGACCAATACCCCAATGGTATATCCGCCTTCTTGGTCCGGTAATTTCCTGGAGGCTGTGCCGATCCCCCCCTTGAATCCGTAAGACACCATGCCGGTACCAGCACCGACCGCCCCTTCTTTCACCGGGCCGCCGGTCGCGCCATCAAGCGCAACCATTACATCCCGCTCGGACACGTGACGGCCTTGGATGTCGTTCAGCCGTCCATCGTCGCACTCCGCCACAACCGGTGTGAGGGTATCGTCGGTAATGCCAATCTCGGAATATCGTTGGATCATCCAGCTCATCACGCCGTTCGCGACACGTGGAACGTTCAGCGTGTTCGTGAGAGCAATCGGATATTCCAGAAATCCAGATTCCGCAATCCACGAGAGTCCGGTCATCTCACCGGTCCCATTCAGGACAAACACGCCGGCCGGCACTTTCTTGTGCCAGACATCGTCGCGGGGGATGATCACCGTCACGCCAGTCCTGACTGGCCCCTGTCCCGGTTTGAGTGCTCCGTCTCCTCGTATGAGCGTCTGATGCCCAACCTTCACTCCGGCCACGTCAGTGATGGCATTGAGCAAACCTGTTGGATAATTGCCGATGACGATACCGAGGTTTCGGATTCGTTGACGCTCTTGTGTGGATTCTGCTGCCGCCGAGGAGAGACAGCCACACAGTACCGCTGCAGTACAAACCCACAGCGCCACATGGCCCACGTGCCGGAAACTAGACTTCATGCGTACTGCCGTGATAGGGAATCCGCACATCGATCTTCGAGTGTTCCGCTTGAATCGCTGCACTCAGAGAGAGGGCCTGCTTTTCTTCACCGTGCACGACGAAGATGGTACTAGGCAGAGGATCAATGGCTCGCACATAGGCGAGTAGATCATTGCGGTCGGCGTGGGCCGACATGCCGTTGAATTTGACGATCTGCGCACGCCGCGGGGTCGGGACACCGAAGATCGGGACGACGTCCCAGCCTTCGACAAGCTTGCGTCCCAACGTATGTTCCGCCTGAAAGCTGACCAAGACGATGACGTTCGCTTCATCTTGGATGGCATGCTTCAGATGGTGGATGACCCGCCCGCCTTCGCACATGCCCGATGAAGCAATGATGACACAAGGTCCACGCATGGCGTTCAGTCGTTTACTCTCCTCCGGAGAAGAGACGAAGTGGATGTAACGGGACGCGAAGACGTCGCCGCCGGACGAAACCCTCCTCATGGTTTCGTCGTCATAACAGTCAGGATGCCGCTTGAAGACCTCCGTAGCTTTGCTAGCTAGTGGTGAATCGATATAAATCGGAATAGGATCGACACGCCCCTCCCCTACCAATTCTTTGATCCGCATGATCAATTCCTGTGTGCGGCCTACGGCGAAGGCCGGGACGATGATCTTGCTTTTGTGCTCTCGCGCATGCGCAATCAAGTCCTGAGCTTTCTTCTTCATTTCCTCGCCGATTTGTTCGTGGACACGGTCACCATACGTAGATTCCAGAATGAGCACATCGCAGGGTGGCGGAGGCTCGGGGTCGCGAAGGATCGGCATATGGGATCGCCCCAAGTCACCACTGAACAAGACAGTGGTGGTATTCCCACGCGCCGTATATTTCACGCGGATGGCGGCTGACCCCAGAAGGTGACCGGCATCATGAAATGACGCCGTAACTCGAGGCGCGAGCTTCAGCTGATCGCCATAGCGCCCGCCCTCAAACCGTCGGACGATCTTCTGTACATCATCGCCGTTGTACAAGGGTTGAATACAGGTCTTCCCGCGCCTGCGCTCTTGTTTGTTGACATACCGGCAGTCAGATTCCTGCACACGCGCCGAGTCTTCGAGCATGATGCCCGCAAGATCGGCCGATGCTCTGGTAAGATAGACCTTCCCCGAAAACCCCTGTCGCGGCAACATGGGCAAGGCACCGGAATGATCGATATGCGCATGCGAGAGGAGGGCCGCTCCCAGAGACTTCGGTTCGAACCCAAAATCACGATTTCGTCGAGCCGCTTCCTCACGTCGCCCTTGAAAGAGTCCGCAATCCAGCAGTATGCGAAATCCTGGGACTTCCAACAGATGCCGACTGCCGGTGACTGAACGAGCAGCACCGTAGAACGAGAGTTTCATGAAGGTAGTACTCCGTTGTGGCGTGCGATCAGGTCCCAGGCTTCCTGGGCCGTTTCGGCATAGTGAAATAAATTCAAGTCAGCAGGCGAGATCAGCCCGTTATCCGCCAACCACTGCCAGTTGACGAGCTTCTCCCAAAATTCACGGCCCACCAACACGATCATCACTTGGTCGATCTTGCCGGTTTGCAACAGCGTCAGGGTTTCAAACAGTTCGTCAAGCGTCCCGAATCCACCCGGAAAGGCGACCAGCGCCTTGGCCCGGATCAGGAAATGCATTTTTCTGATGGCGAAATAGCGAAACTGGAAACTGAGCGCCGGGGTAATGTAGGGATTGGGGTGCTGTTCGTGCGGCAACGTGATATTGAGACCGATCGATTTGGCCTGGACATCCGCCGCCCCCCGGTTTGCCGCCTCCATGATCCCGGGTCCCCCGCCGGTGACCACGACATAATTGCAATGGCCATCGACTTGGCACATGGATGAGACTAGCCGCCCAAACTCGCGAGCCACGTCGTAGTATTTGGAGAGGGCGATTTGCCGCCGTGCGATCGCTACTTTCCGTTGGATGGCTGGATCGTCCGGAGTCTGCGCCACTTCGGCTTCGGCCTCCCGTAATGCCTGCTCTATAGCCATCGGTTCATGGATTCTCGCACTACCGAAGACGACGACGGTCGAATGAATCTGCTCCTCGCGTTGGATGAGCTCAGGTTTCAACAATTCGAGCCCGATTCGAATCGGCCGGAGCTCGGCCCGTTCGAGGAATTCCGAATCCTTGAAGGCGTGGAGGTAAGAGGGATGCGCAGTGTTGGGTGGTCGAGACGAATGCGTATCGGAAGAATCCGGCCCCATGACCCAACATTATAGCGGGGGAACCGCCTGGCGGCAATTGTGGTTGGTGCATGTCAACCATCCTTACGGCTAAAACGGCCAGAATTCGAAGAAGGCATGTTCATCCGTCAAACCAAAGGCATAGGACCGTACGATGAGCCGGTCATCGCAGAGGATAAGCAGACGTTGCATGTTGATTCCTGTCCCGGATAGGGTCATCGTGGGGGCCACGGGAGATACGATTCGAAACAGATACCCTAAATTGAGCGATGAGGAACGCGTCGTGCTCCACTTGAATTCTGCAAGAAACTGATCGGACACAGCCGTAATCTCTTCCGGCGCGCCTAAACGATCCACGACGTAATGCAAGGTGGTTTTGCCGGCCGTGATAAAGGACAGGTCCTCTGGTGTGATCGGTGTGTTGAAGTCGATCCGTCGTACTGCGCAGCCCCACAAGCCCAGACAGAGCATGAAGATCAGCAGAAGACGGGCATATGGTGCGTTCATGGTTGACCTATTTCCCCCAGGGGCGCAGCGTGAAATCGACTTCCGGCGTCCGCTTGCCGTAGATGACATCCTGTACGATCCCTTGCTTATCAAAGAACACATAGAGATTATCACTTCTGACATTCACGCTCAGGATGTTGAACACCAGTAAGATAAGCCCGGGAGATTTTCCATCGTAGTAGTAGTAGTGGAAAATATCCTTGTCGTTGCCGACGACCATTCGATCGGGAGCTCCTAAGAGCGTCACCACCAATTCTTTTTTGCTGCTTCCCTTTTCGATTTGGCTGAGGCTTTCCTCTTGGATGGGGTTTCCAACTCGCCCGCGGCTGAGGACACAGCCATTGATGAGAAGGCTTACTCCGACAAGAAGCAGCACGGATATTCTGACGAGCATGGTTCCTCCTATTCACTTGCTGTAGAAGGCTGATCAATCGTTTTGGGCAACACAAAATCCTGTTCATAGACCCGGTACCCCGACGCAGCAAGGCCAACGCGCTGGTAGACATTCTGCGCCGCTTGATTATCCTGCTCGACGTAGAGCCGTATTCCACACACGGTTGGATCAGCTGTGGCCTTGTCAACAATATGCTGATGCATAGACCGATAGATCCCTCGTCGCCGCCAGGCGGGATCGACATACACGCTCTGCACCCACCAGAAGGTTCCATTCCGCCAGTCGCTCCACTCAAACGTAATCATCAGTTGGCCAACGGGGCGATGGAGACTATCTTCGTGATATTCAGCGACGATAAAGAACCCCCGCTCAGACGATGCCAACATGCTGCACGTCCCCTTGCGAAGTCTGGCGAGGTCAAGTCTGCGGCCTTCCGTTTCCCATGCCATGGCGGCACTAAAGCCGACCAATACCTCGGTATCGTGTGGTCCAGCCTGTCTGACGTGGATGTATGGGGTGGACGGCATAGACGCATTAGGGATGGGATGGCGGTGCATTGAGCCAACCCGCTGGCGCTTTGTAGAGGCCTGCGGAGAATTGCAATTTTATGGCCTCCTCCGAAGGCAGGTTGATTGGGCGGACCTGCGGTTCTGGAATGAAGGCAAGGTAGCCTGTAAACGGATGGATGGCGGTCGGCACAAACACCATCAGCAGGTTGGCAGTCGGCACGACTTGGATGGCGTGGGGCGCCACCCCCATCACGAAACCAAGGGCCCACAATCCGTCACGGGGAAAGGGAAAGGTCACGACGCTACTTTTGCCGAACCGGGAACGGAAATTCAGGATATCTGTCATGCCTTTTAACGTGAGATAGATACTCTTGACGAGCGGGATTCGCTCAAGACGCGCCTCTACGCGCTTCATTAGACGTTCACCGATCACGTGGTCGGTTACGATGCCACTGATGATGAGAAGACCGAGGAGCAGCAGAAATCCTATTCCGGGAATGGGATCCGACATGTGGCTGTCCACAACATTATCGAGAGCAGTAAACAGTGTCCAGAGAATCAAGATGGTCGCCCACGTCGGGACCACAATCGCGATTCCTGCGAGAAAGGTTTTCCAAAGCATCGTAGTCATGGCGAGAGCTAAGTCGTGACGGGAGTGTACCAGACTTGAAGCAGGCAATGGGAGGATTGTGCGAAACTTGGCTTGCGCTCCAGGGGGCCGTACTTTATGATCAATTCAGGTGGTTGACACGGGGTCCTTCATAAAATAGATAAGGGCAGCGGAAGGATTGGGACGATTATGATCGATAAGGAGCTTCTCGCGATTCTCTGCTGTCCCGAGACGAAGCAACCTGTTACACTTGCCGATGCCGCCCTCGTCCATAAATTGAATGAGGCAGCGGCACGCGGGGGACTAAAAAACAAAAGTACGAAGACAGTTTCTGAACAAATGGATGGGGGCTTGATCCGCGCCGATCAGACTATTCTATATCCGATCAGGGAAGGAATTCCGGTGATGTTGCTTGAAGAAGGGATTCCGCTCGATCAAGTCGGTTAGAGCCGTACCCACTCTACTCCTCTGTTAGTGCTTGGCTCCGTGCATGCTTGATGGTGCGGCCCTCACAGTTGAAAAACCGACGGCGTCAGGCTTGCTAGGGACTGAGAATCTGTCCTTTGCCATGCGGATGATCAGTTTTTGAGCCAGTGGACGTCCCGCATTGGATACAGCGATATTCGTAAAGATTGCCGCTCGGAAGCACGAGAAGGAGCCGTTCTCGGGTCGGCGTAGCAACCTTGCACCGTGGGCAGTAGAGGAGAGAGGCATTCAGGGATCGAAATTGCCCCTGTTGGGTCTCTGCGGCAGGTTGAGTCCGGTTCCGGTTTGCTGAGCCGTGCTGGGTAGCCGGTAACCAAGAAGGGACGGATCTTCTGGGCGGTAAGGACATTGGATATGTTAATTATACCGACCTGTGAGGATCAAGGCCTATCCTCGTAATTCCTCTTTCGTGTCGGACGATACACCGTCATCGGTATTGGTTATGGATACGTGGACGGCGGCTGTCGATTAGATGGCGGTTTTGGCGGTTTCGATCTCGGTGGCAGTGATTAGACTAGAGAGATACTCCGCAACGAAATTCAGTGCTGCCTCTCGGCCATCAGCTCGGCGCCCCTTTTCACGACGTTGCACGGATAACTCGTGCTCCAAGTCTGATTTCACCTCACCCAGCACTCGTTGAAGAGACGCCGTTGCGAGGTTCGCATCCGTGTCCTCAAGCCCTTGGCAACGGTCAAGGACCCAATTGAGACCTTCAATCCTTCCAGCATAGTGTTCCTGTTCTGCAGTGTCGATGCGGGCCATCGCAGTCGAGAAGGTTTGGGCTTCGTAGATCAAATTATAGAAACTTTTAACGGCCCGTTGTAGCGACTGATTCATACTGCTCCTTGGCTTGCATGCAAGATCGTTCAATTATACATGAATTTAGGAAGACGACAAGGACTATTTGGGGTTAGGTAAAGAGTACGGAATTGAATTCGTTCATGAATCCGTAATAGCAGGGTGCAAAGTCTTTCAAGTACTCTGGACTCGTTTCCTTTAAGCACTTGAAGAAGAAGACCTGAGCTTTAGGTGCAGGCTGTTCGAGAAGCTTGCTAAGCTGTGCTATGGTATAGCGTGCCGTATGGACACTAAGAATATAGTGCGCCAGACGCTCAACAAATTGCTCGGCAACATATTCGCTGGCGAGATATCCCGCGGAGAGCTGTCCTGAATCGAGGAATTGGGTAAATGGAATGGCTTGGGCCGCGAAAGGGATTGGCTCGGGCTGTGAGGTCACACGAGGACCACTCCTCATGTAATGAGAAAGCACGTAGTTCGCTAGGACTGTAGTGCCGCCCTCACGCCCGTCAAACGTGCAAAAGGAACAGTGTGGAGTGCGTCCAAAGACCGGATAAACAAAAGGAGCAGGGTCCCTTTCGGAACCCTGCCCGTTCAACACTGACCTTCTCCAGACTTAGAGCCAGGTTACCCGTTCAGCCGGCCTGATATAGATCGGCTCTTCAACCTGAATACGCGCAACCTCTTTCCCAGACTTGTTGAACCCCAGCACGGTGTCGTTATACATCTCAAAGCGCTTACCGTGGATCTGGGTTTCAAAGACCTTAGGACCGGGGATCACATCATACCGGAACACGATCTGCTGGCTCGCCCTCCAGAGCTGAAGGACCGCCAAGAGTTCGCGACTCGGCACAAGGTATTTCTCGATTGCGTTATCCACACCTGGGCCAAACATCTGTCGCGCATAACCTCGTGGGCTGTGCCGCGGTGGAATATAATACCCATTGGGTTCCGTGCCCCATTGTGGGTAGAGCGGTAAGGCGACCTGTTCCACCCTGATCGCATAATACAGGGGGTGCCAACGGTCTTCAGCCCACAGACCATCTTCGCCGATACGAACAAGGCTTTGCATTCTGATTTTTCCCACACAGGCTGCCATGCAGCGAGTTTCCATTGGCTCGCCGCCGGTCAATGGATCCTTGCCTTCGATACGAGGATAACAGGCAATGCACTTTTCTGAGACACGAGTTGTGCCCCGGTACATCGGTTTCTTGTACGGGCATTGCTCCACACATTTCTTGTACCCCCGGCAGCGATTCTGGTCGATCAACACGATACCATCTTCCGGTCGCTTGTAGATGGCCTTTCGCGGGCAGGCCGCCAGGCAACCTGGATAGGTACAGTGGTTACAAATGCGCTGCAGATAGAAGAAAAATGTTTCATGTTCGGGCAGACTGCTGCCCGTCATTTTCCAGGGCTCGTCGCGCGAAAATCCGGTTTTGTCGACGCCTTCCACAAGAGCGCGCATCGATGTCGCGGTATCTTCGTAGATGTTCACGAATCGCCATTCCTGGTCCGTAGGGATATAGCCGATAGCGGCCTGTCCCACCTTCGCACCGGCGTCAAAAATCGTCATCCCTTCAAAGACTCCGTACGGCGCATGATGTTTACGCCCAACGCGGACGTTCCACACCTGACCGCCAGGATTTACTTGTTCAATAAGTTGGGTGATCTTCACGTCGTAGAATTGTGGGTACCCGCCATACGGCTTGGTTTCCACATTGTTCCACCACATGTACTCCTGTCCCTTCGAAAAAAGCCATGTCGACTTATCCGCCATGGAACAGGTCTGACAAGCCAGGCAGCGATTGATGTTGAACACAAACGCAAACTGCCACTTCGGATGCCGCTCCTCATAGGGATAGAGCATCTTTCGACCGAGATGCCAGTTATACACTTCAGGCATTGTTTCTCTCCTTTTTGTGAGGCGGTAGGAGCATTCAGCCCCTCGCCCTATCGCTCGACACCTACGGTTATACCTTGATCTTAATGTGTTCGCCTTTGAGCCACTTGATCATGAATTCGTTTTCTTGGCCAGGTGTGAACCCGGTGCGCACCGGTTCCCACGGACCGCGTGCGCCGATACCGCCGTCTTCCGCCTTGGTGATGCGGATCAAACATTCCTTCGGCACGGTATTAATCGCGTGGTGATCAACCTGATACCCCCACTTAAACTTCCACGCAATGGCGTGCTTGCCTGGTAGCGAGTCAGTCTGGTGCATCGGCATCAACCAATTCCGAGTAAATGATTGCTGAGCGCCGTAACGGAAATTCGATTGGTACCCTGTGTCGATCGCAATGGCCCGTCCATCCGGCCTGGTTTCATGACCTTTTACCGACTTAGCCGTCGCCACATAGGGTGCATGCTTCGTCATGGTGACATGGTACGGATACGCTGGATTGTACTTCGCGCGAATCATGAGCCGGGCCACCTTGTAATAGGGGTCGCTCGGTTTCCATCCCCGGTAGGGCCGGTCAACTGGGTTACCATCAACATACACATAGTCACCGTCGTTAATGCCGCGGTCTTTGGCCGCTTGAGGATTGATGTGCAGCTGATGCTCGCCGACACCTGGCGTCCGTTTGTCCATGCGATAGGGATCGCCAAAGTTCGATTCGTAGATCTGAACCCAATCGTTCACCGACCATTGGCTGTGAACGCGATGCCTGGTTTTGGGCGTGACGCAGTAGAATTGATATCCCTTTTCCCAAAGTGGGTTACTGTGGCGCTTGATTTCGTGCCATGATAATTTGATGTTCCGCACCGTCTTGTCGTCATGGTGCTGCGCCGTGATGGGAATACCGTAGTCGTCCGGCCGGCAATACGGGTTGGTCGTGAAAATCGCGTTTGGCAAGTATGGCGTGGCCTCCGGCCCTTCACGATGGGAAATGAAATTCTCCCCATATTCGATCGCTTCTGGCTCAATTCGATAGTTTTCGTAGCGGCCACTACGCGTCCACATCGGCTTAGATTCATTTGTTTCTTCCCAGAATGGATGACGCGGATACGTCCGCACCATGACCATCCAGCCCTTTTCGGACTTCAGCATCACGTCTGCTGAGTAGCCATAGAACGTGCTCGAAGCATCGAGCATGCGCTGGACATAGACATCCACGCGATTGCTATAGACCATCGCGAAGTAGTCCCGCATCCGCTTGTCGCCTGTCATATCTGACAGCTTCGCGGCCACACCGGCAAAAGTGTCAAGGTCGTTACGCGTGTCGTACAGAGGACGAATTCCACCTTTCCAAATCTGGACCCACGGATTGGACACCGTGATGGTCATTTCTGGATAGGTGAACTCCACCCAGGTATTGCAGGCAAATGCGATATCATTGTGATTGATGTCCGACGTCATCTCGACGTCTTGCGTAATTAAACATTCGAGGTTTGGATCAACATTGCGCACCATATCGTAGTGGTGTTTGGCGTTATTGAGCACGTTCACGTTGGTGACCCAGCGAAATTTGCTTGGAGTCGGCATATGGGTTTTGCCTGTAAAGACTTTTCGCCCATACTTGGGAGTATTCACGATGAGAGCAGTATCACCGTGGTTCCAGTATCCGACTTCTTCACCGTAGTAGTAGGACTTGGTCTTAATTTCCTTCCCGTGAGCATTTGGGTCCAGCGTAATATTGAAGGGGTCTTCGCCCGTATGCACAGCGAGACCAGCCCCGGACCACGGAGTGGCCGTCCACGCACCAGCCTTATAGTTACCGGCCCACGTATGTTGACCCGTACCGAACTTTCCGACGTTACCCGTGATGATGAGCACCATCGCCGCACCACGGGAATTGATCGTTTGATGGAAATAGTGACAGGTGCCTTCCCCGTTGTGAATCGCGGCCGGCTTGATCGTACCCGAGTCTCGAGCCCATCGGACGATCAGATCTTTCGGCGTACGGCAGATTTGATGCACGGTATCCAGATCGTAATCCTGGAAATGGACCATATACATCTGCCAAACCGGCATAGCATCGATTTCACGACCATTGAGCAGCTTTACACGATACGTGCCGTTGAGCGCCGCATCGATGCCGCTATTGGCATAATGCCAGCCCACTTGCTCCCGATGCAGTGGAACAACCTGCTTCTTGTTGAGATCCCAGACCATCATTCCGCCAAGCCGTTCGATGTGCTCGGCTTTCAATGACTGAATGCGACCGGAATAGCTCTTGGAGAAATCTGGAAATTTGTAATCTGCGATCACGTCGCGAGGGTCGAGATACTGCAAGGTATCCGTGCGGACAAGGATCGGCGCGTCGGAAAAGGACTTCATGAAGTCGGTGTCATGCATGTTTTCATCGACGATGATTTTCATCGCGCCGAGAAACAGCGATCCATCGGATTCCGGGCGAAGCGGCATCCAATAGTCTGCTCGATAAGCTGTTGGATTATATTCGGGGGTAATGACTACGACGCGAGCTCCACGCTCGATACACTCCAACTTCCAGTGAGCTTCCGGCATCTTGTTTTCGACGAAGTTCTTCCCCCAGCTGGTATTGAGCTTAGAGAAGCGCATATCGGAAAGATCGATATCCGATCCTTGCACACCCGACCACCAAGGATGGGCAGGATTTTGATCGCCGTGCCAGGTGTAATTGGACCAATATCGGCCGCCCTGCGCTTGATCAGGACCGACTTTGCGGATCCACGTGTCCAATAGCGCGTTGACGCCGCCGTTCATGCGAGTATTGCCCATTTTGCCGACGATGCCGAGCACGGGCATGCCGGAGCGGTGCTTAAAGCACCGAGTTCCTGCTCCCTTCATCATTTCAATCATTTCTGGAGCATAACCCTGCTCACGGAGACGTCTCGCACCAGCTTCGCCGCTGTACCGGGTCGCAATAACGATCATCGCCTTTGCGGCATAGGTGAAGGCCGTATCCCAAGAAACTCGCAACATATCGTCTAAGAAGCGGCTGTCGAATTTGTATTTGCGTTTCGTTTCAGGGGTCAGCTCGGGAGACCCATCATCCATCCATTGCTTCCAGCCCTTCCGCATTAATGGACCCTTGAGACGATACGGTCCATACACACGCCGATGAAAGGTAAACCCCTTGAGGCACATACGTGGGTTATGCGCAAAGGTCCCGCGGTTGCCGTAGAGGTCCTCATAGGTTTGATGGTCGTAGTTCTGCTCCACACGCATAATCACGCCGTTTCGGACGAACGCCCGAACACGACATGCATGGGTGTCGTTTGGGGAACAGACCCATGTGAAAGATGAATCGTACCGGTACTGGTCATGATAGACTCGTTCCCATGATCGATCCGGATAGTCGCCCAACGGATTGCCCACCTCAATGACCGGCTGTAGTGCGGTCAACGCCAGGACTTTATCCGCCACTGCTACTGCAGCGACGGTTCCTGCAGAGACTTTCAAGAACTGCCTGCGCGACAAAAACATTGTAGACACCTCCTACGATTTCGAGGGCCTCGCGGAACCCTCACCAAACCATCAAACCGTTATCCACATCCAAATAATCCTGACACTGCCGAGATTGCTCGATGTCAACTCTAACCACGTCCCGCTGCACAATTGATTGAACACACCCCGATAAATAAAACCACCAGAAATCCTAAAGCAATAATTGAACCAGGTTGAGGTGGCATGCATTCTACCACTCAAACCATTCATTAAGATACAGAAAAATAAAGATATCATATGGTCTGCGTATGTCCATGATTCGATCAATACATTTTGCATAAATGTTTACTTGTCGTAGCAATCGATCACAGAAGGTTCGATTTAAACTATACTTCATTACGTAAAACAATAAGTTAACGTATGACATTAAATGGTCAATGATGTTACCAATATGTAGCAATTGTGATCCTGTGGGCAGACGGGCAACACTGGGGTGATCTTCTTTTGATACAGATTGCTTGACAGGGTATTGTGAGCTCAGTAGAATCTGACTGCCTTATTGTGTAGTGACTTCTGAAAGCGGGAATAGCTCAGTGGTAGAGCATCGCCTTGCCAAGGCGAGGGTCGAGGGTTCAAATCCCTTTTCCCGCTCCATATTCTCCCTAATCTCTGGTTTCACCCAATGCATTCCTGGAATGATGCGCTATTTATGAGCGTAATTGGGAACAAGTAGGGTTTGTACTAGTACGCCTGCCCTGACAACTTAAGGACGGCCTGATTTATTCGGCTCGCGTAAATGTGCGCTGGATCGCGCCGCACGGAACGGGCGACACTCTCTGCTGCAACAGACGGGGGCTGAGGCCACATTGGGCTCTAGGTCAGCGGCGGCGTGGCGAATCTGGACCGGGCGCGGCGACGGCTCGTGGCGGGGACGGAGGCGACGTACGTTCAGAGGCTGCCTGTGGGTTATTAGGCCGTAATCCCCCCACGAAAAGACTTCCGGACCAGTAGATGTTCCCTGGGAGTGGCCGTGATGACCATCCCAGAAACAGATTTCCGAGTGAAAACGTGCATTACTCAGACCTTCCTTAGAGCGATGCGGGCGATTGGGGTTCATTGACGAGATCCAGTTCTGTCAGAATGTACGTGATCACATGCTCCGCACGAACGGCAACGGCCTGGTTCAACTCCTGCACCAGCTGAGTAGCTGGGATGCGCTGATTCTCTTGTGCGAGCCCGGCGGCTAGCCAGAGATTCAGCTTACACCATGTCACGGCCTGAGCAAACAGGTCGTTCACGCGCGCGTGATTGGCTTCACGTGCTTCTGTTCCAAATGACGTCAAGACTCCTGCAATTCGATCGGCAAGGCGAACCTCCTGGCTTAGCCGCACCAGGTGTGCTTGAGCGATCTCGACAGACACTTGGATGCCGGCTTTCCAGCTCCGCTTCTTGACGTTAAATACACAGGTCAGGACACCCGGCTCCTTCTCCACAGGCTCCGGGCCGAAGAACAAGGTGACACGGTACAACGACAGTTCCGGAACCCGTTCAGGTATCATGGTCCGCTATTGTAACACGGTGAGCGGTACGCCGTTGTGGCGCTCCGTAGGATTGTCGATGAGGCATTTGCGCATGGAGCGTCGGCGATTACGACGGGACGTGCGTTGACCGAGTATGGCCTGCAGTAGTTCATTCATTCGCGCATTCGCGATGCCGGCATGACGCCGTCCAGCGCGCCCATCACCGCAGTCGATGCCCCTAGCGCCGAGCCGCATTATGGACCGGCCAAGTCCAGTTCGACACCAAATATACTCGCGAGAATCTTGTTTTGATCGATCTCTGGACAAAACGGACCGCGCCCGGCTCCGTGTATGGCGACATTACCTGGACGGGGTACACCGGAATGCGGGTGCCCACCATACAGCGCATGATTTTCGACCAGGTCCGTCGAGGGTGCGATGCGGCACTGGCCTTCGTCCGGGAACGGGTAGCGTCTGGCCAATTTCCCTTTGGATGGGAAGTCGATCATGTCTGCCGCACCGTGATTCAGAACGCCGGGTACGGCGACTTCTTCCTGCATCGGACCGGCCATTTCATCGGTGAAGAAGTGCATGGCAATGGGGCCAACATCGACAACTTGGAGACTCAGGACGGACGCTGGCTCATGCCGCGAACCTGTTTCTCTCTTGAACCAGGCATCTATCTTCCTGGGGAGCGTGGCATCCGGAGTGAGCTGGATGTCTACGTGTCCGATCGAGAGGTAATGGTTTACGGCGCACTACTTCAAACAGAAGTCATCCCGATTCTCTAGTCACGGCACAGCTCAAGACTTTCCGATGAGCTCTTTCTTGACACGTTCTCAAAGCGGCGGCTAGATTTAAGCAATACTGTCAGCACGGGCGTGCTAATACGATTCTCGGACTAGCGGAGTCACAATGTTCGGCACCTTGGGATTTTCTGAGCTCATTCTTATCCTCGCCATCATCCTGATTATTTTCGGCGCGGGGCGTTTGCCCCAGGTTGGGGAAGGCGTCGGCAAGGCGCTCAGAAGCTTCAAGAAAGAAGTTCACGATGTCCCGCCGGCCGTGACACAGGTTCAACCGGATGCTGAACCCCAGCCGGTTCAGGCTCAGCCAGCTGTTGTGGTTACGACTCAGGCGCCGGCTAGCGGTCCGACGTCCACAAGTGCCCGATCCAATATTCCCTATGCGCCTGGTCCTGAAATGACGCCAGGCACAACCGCCTCGTTGCTCTATCGTGGGGGGCCCCAATCGGCCCAACCGGCTGTCAATCCGAATCAAGGGGCGCAGGTCGCTGCGCCGGTGCCGGTTCAACCTGTGGTGTCCATGGAAGAGCGTGCGGCAGCTCCCGCTCCACTGGCCCGTGGTCAGTACCCACCATTACCGCCTGGCGTTCGGCAGAAGCCGGCGATAAAACGCCCCTCGGCTATTGTGAATAAGGACGCGGTGGCCAGGGTGCAGGCGCAACAGGCGGCCATGAAAGCTAGCTCAGTGCAGGCTACTCCAGGCGTATCTCTCGAGGACATGCAGAGTCTGGGAGAAGGCATGGGCGACATGCTGCGGACCTTCCGGCAAGCTGTAGCCGATGTTCGTGATACGGTCGATCCGCAGATGCGCACGATCCAGGTTGAAGTGGATGCGGCAAAAAAGGAACTCCAGCAGTCTCTTGAGGCCACCTCGGAAAGGTCAGACGTTCAAGTAGACCCTCAGCAATCCGCATGAGGCGCATCGGCGGCTTCGAGACTGCCGCGAGGGAAAAATGTGGGATATTCAGGAATGGGTTCGACTTCGGTTCAGTGCCTCGACCAGGTTTATGAGCAGGTCTTGCGTCTGCTTGTCGATATCCACAAACTGAACACCCCTGCCGGGGGACAGGAGATAGCCCTCCGGCTTGTTGCGCACGCAAGCGACTATGATTTTGGCGCCGAATCGTTCATAGGGCCAATCAAGTAGCGAAAATTCAAGCGGCAATTCTGTTCCTGACTTCATCAGGGCGTTACTCTCGATGTGGAAGATCACTCTGGGTTTCGGGTGGCGGCTGAATCAGGCCATTGGTAACGCATCGATCACGAGTTTCTTCTTCATTCTCAGTCGCATCGATCAGCCCACGATCTGACGGCTGAAGAGATCGATTACGGTGGCCAAGCATTCCTTACTGACGCCACGATCGATGATGCGGCGGATCATGGAGTACTTCTGTGATGGTGAGCTGTGTAGGGGTCGAACCTACGGCCCACTGATTAAGAGTCCCGCCCCTCTCCAACCTGAGAATACTCAGGATATCCAAGACAAAGAATTTCCATTAGTCAGCGAGGATGAGACATAAAAGTACCTCACCCTGGTTAGCTTGGTTCGATACGTTTGGTATCAGTTTGGCACCAAGTCATCTCTCGAACCATTTGCCAATCTTCTCACGAACAAGACCTGTTCTCTGGTAGGACGACCATGATCGACACAGAGCCGAATGATGATCGAGGAGAAACAGCGTGAAGCTGGGAAGATCATATGGCTATCCTTGTAACCCTCCCTGCTTGTCGCCGTCACATCACCTAGAAAGTCCGCATCGCGGGGCAGCGCACGCTCTACCTCAGTGTTGATGACGAAGCCCACCCCAGTGAACTCTTTCTTCGAGTCAACGGCCCTGACTGTACCGCTGAGATCATCGGGCTCTACGACGTCATCGCCCGTCTGATGAGCCTTGCCTTGCAGCACGGGGCGCCAATCTTGTGGTGGTGGGAACCTCGAACCGCCAAGGGCTGGAACGATTGGTGATTGGGTCGGTCGCTGAACAGTTGATCGCCAAGGTTGGGGCATCGAATCTCTTGGTTCGTCCGGTCAGACGGCCAGTCGTCCTGGCGCATTCAAGTCCGCGCGTCTGAACCTCTCCCCTGAGATATCGATCTCGTCAATATGGCCGTGGACAACTGTTCCATGCAACGTCATAGAGCTTGTCCATTCTTAGAACTATTCCGATTCTGTCAACCAGTTAGCAATAGCAGATCTTCTTCAGACCCCGTACCTTCAGCTCGACCGCTAGGCTGAGCCATCAGGAAATTTTCCATATTTCTGCATGAAGCCAAAAAAGACGGTTGAATTTGCCTCTGCCCCTTTGGTACGAATTATATCCAGGATTAGAGTTTTTTAAAGTCTGGTGCTCTCCTAATGCAGCAAGCTTCCTTTCACCTTATTAGGTAGAGTACCGCCATGGATCAAATTCAAACGGCTCCAGCGCCATCAGGTCCCATTCCCGTCGGAAACATCGAAGGAATGAAGCAGCATCTGCGCTTCGACCTTCTGTCGGGCTTCTTGGTGTTTCTGATTGCGCTTCCCTTGTGCCTGGGGATCTCACTGGCGTGCGGCTACCCCGCCATTGCCGGAATTTTTACGGCGATCATTGGCGGGATCGTCGGCGCGACGATGAGTAACTCGGAGCTCACCATCAAGGGCCCAGCGGCCGGGCTGATCGTGATCGCAATCGGATGCGTCACCGAGTTCGGGTTTACGGGGGGAACGAACCCGGATGCGGACTATCAAGCCTATCGATTGGCGCTAGGCGTCGGAGTGGCGGCAGGTATCGTGCAAATCCTGTTCGGGGTGTTGCGGGCCGGCATCCTGGCTGAGCTTGTGCCAACGTCGGTTATTCACGGCATGCTCGCCGCGATCGGAATCATCATCATCGCCAAGCAATTTCCGATCATGATGGGTCTCAGCGCCAAAGGTGAGCCGTTGGAGCTACTCATGGAAATCCCGAGATTTATCGCCGAGTTGAACCCCAAAATCGCGTTCATCGGGGTCTTAAGTCTCGCTGTGCTCGCGACCTACCCTTTTATCAAGCTCAAAGCGCTCAAGGCGATTCCTGCTCCTCTTATTGTGCTCATGATCGCCATCCCATACGCGTATACATTTAATCACCATGAATATCAGGTCGGCCCAAACTATCTCGTCAACGTCCCGCTGAGCATGAGCAGCGCCATAGCCTTCCCGGATTTTTCCGGCGTGTTCACGGGAATCGGTATCAAATATGTGATCTCATTCGCCCTCATCGGCAGCTTGGAATGTCTCTTGAGCGCTAAAGCGGTTGAGACGTTTGACCCCTGGAAACGCAAGGCTAATTTGGATCGGGATCTCACGGCTGTCGGCATCGGCAATACGGCAGCCGCCTGCATTGGCGGATTGCCGATGATTTCGGAGATTGTGCGCAGCAAAGCTAACGTCGATAACGGTGCTCGAACCCGCTTCGCCAATTTGTATCACGGGATGTTTCTCCTGCTCTTTGTGGCCCTTCTCCCCGGACTGCTCAACAAAATCCCTCTGGCCGCGCTGGCTGCCATGTTGATTTTTACGGGATTTCGCTTGGCGGCTCCCGCGGAATTCATGCATGTGTACCATGTCGGAAAAGAACAGCTCTTAATTTTCCTCTCAACCGTCGTAGGAGTCCTAGCGATCGATCTGCTGGTCGGGATCGCCATCGGTATCTTGGTGAATATCCTCGTCCACATCGCAAACGGAGCACCCCTCGCGTCATTGTTCCGGTTACATCACGAAGAGGAGCCCGTGCAAGAGGGAACGCTGCGCCTTTCGGTCAAACATGCCGCGATCTTCCCCACATGGTTGGCCCTGCGCAAAAAGCTTCATGAGCACTTTGGAAAGTACCCCAATGTGGACCTCGATCTGTCCCAGACTCGCCTCGTCGATCATACGGTGATGTCACGGCTTCAGGAAATGCAGACAGATTTGGCAGCAAAGAACCAGACGTTAACGATCTCCGGATTGGATGATCATCAACCTCTCTCACATCACAAGGCCGCGGCTCGAAAAAAGAAGGTGGTTACCTCCGGCCCTCCTAATGGGTCCAGCTTCCCTCAGTGATGGGTTTCTCGGTGACCTTGACTCTCGGTGTTGCCGGCCAACCGGCCTTAGTAGGCGCATTATTCACGGCAGTTCGTGAGTCAGCGGCCTGGCCAGCGTGGCGCACTGGAGAGCCTTGCAAGTACCTGCGCAAACTGCCTCATTCTCGATGACCGGGTCGAATCGGAAGGCCTGCAGGTCAGCCTGCTGGACGGCTTTCTCCACGATATGTGGACGATCTGCAACGAGGCCCAGCGGCCCATCACGGATTGCGTGTGGCTGGAGCTCAACATCGGCGGGGTGGTGCCCACCAAGGCCGTGACGCGTGCATGGACCTACCGGGTCTTGATCGAGTATCTCGAACAACAGACCGGGGCTTAATTGGAATCGCTCAAGAGCGCGGGCCGGCTGCCCTCAGATCGTTCCCGTCATCCAGGCGGTGGCGAGGCCGACCATTTCCGCCAGGGCGGTGGTCGCAC